>CAIMHL010000600.1 GCA_903840825.1 uncultured beta proteobacterium | reverse complement strand
TGCGTTAAGCCCCTAAAACCAAAGACCACACGGTCACCCGCATAGTCCACCAACTCCACGGTGCGTTGCTGACCGGGCTCGAACCGAACCGCCAGCCCAGAGGCAATGTTCAAACGCATGCCTTGGGCGGCCAAGCGGTCAAAACCAAGGGCACCATTGATCTCGGCAAAGTGGTAGTGCGAGCCCACCTGTATGGGGCGGTCTGAGCTGTTTTGCACAACGAGTGTGTGCGTGCGCCGACCGGGGTTGATGATGTGGTCGGGGCCGTCGGTGATGAGTTCGCCAGGCGTCATGAGGGCCTCACTTGCCACGGCGCGACAGCCAAACGGCCAGCGCCACGACCGCCCCCAACACCACAAAACTCCCCGCATCTGTGGCGTGCCAATGCGAGCCTTCCAGGCCGTGGCCGTTGTGAGCGAAAACGGCTGTGGTGACCGTGGACAGTGCTAGAACAGCTATCAATTTAAATCGTAGTTTGTTTTGCATGGGGCGTGGTTTATTGGGGTCAAACAATCGGCTGGTGTACGGTGACCAGTTTGGTGCCGTCGGGGAAGGTGGCTTCCACCTGAATGTCGGGGATCATCTCGGCGATGCCGTCCATGACGTCCTCGCGGCTCAGCAGGGTGCGCCCGAAACTCATCAGCTGGGCGACAGTTTTGCCATCGCGGGCGCCTTCCATAACGGCGGCACTTATAAAGGCCAGAGCCTCGGGATAGTTCAGTTTCAGGCCACGGGCTTTGCGGCGTTCGGCCAGCAAACCGGCGGTAAAAATGAGCAGCTTGTCTTTTTCGCGGGGGGTAAGTTCCATGGGTTTAACCAATGCAAAACCCGTGCCGTCCGTACAAAGCATCACACCGTGGCATGAAAACTGCACCGTCACAGGGTGATCCAAGACGCCGCAGCCCTCATCCCCGCCGAAGCGCCCGCTGAAGCGCCGCAGCGCATTACCTTGGTGCGCCGCGACTACAACGCCTGGGTGGCCAGCGAAACGCTGGAAGACTACGCCCTGCGTTTCACGCCCCAGCGCTTTCGCAAATGGTCTGAGTGGCGCGTGGCCAACACCGCGTTTGGCGCTGCTTCCTTTCTTATTTTGGAAGCCGTGGGCGCCACCTTGCTGGTGCAATACGGCTTCACCAACGCCTTTTGGGCTATTTTGGCCACTGGCCTCATCATCTTTTTGGCCGGTTTGCCCATCAGCATTTACGCCGCCCGCTATGGCGTGGACATGGACTTGCTCACCCGGGGCGCGGGCTTTGGCTACATTGGCTCCACGTTCACCTCGCTCATTTACGCCTCCTTCACGTTTATCTTCTTTGCGCTGGAGGCAGCCGTCATGGCTTACGCGCTGGAGTTGGCGCTGGGCGTGCCGCCGCGCTGGGGTTACTTAATTTGTGCGCTGGTGGTCATTCCCTTGGTCACCTTCGGCGTCTCCACCATCAGCCGCTTGCAAGTCTGGACCCAGCCGATCTGGCTGGTGATGTTGGTGGTGCCTTTTGCTTATGTGTTGGTGCGCGATCCTGGTGCTTTTTCGGGCGTGGTGCACTACATCGGGGAGCGCGGGGTGGATGCGGGCTTTAGCCTGCCCTTGTTTGGTGCGGCTTTAACCGTGGGCATTGCCTTGGTGACGCAAATGGGCGAACAGGCTGACTACCTGCGCTTCATGCCCGTCAAAACCAAGTCCAACGCCCGCCGCTGGTGGTGGGGCGTGCTGGTGGGTGGGCCGGGTTGGGTGGTGCTGGGGGTGTTGAAAATGCTGGGCGGGGCGCTCTTGGCATTTTTGGCCATCAGCCACGCCGTGCCGCTGGAGCGGGCGGTGGACCCGAATCAAATGTATTTGGCCGCTTATGAATATGTGTTCCCCAACTACGGCTGGGCTGTCGCGGCCACCGCTTTGTTTGTGGTGATCTCCCAGCTCAAAATCAACGTCACCAACGCCTACGCAGGTTCGCTGGCCTGGTCCAACTTTTTCTCGCGCCTCACGCACAGCCACCCGGGCCGCGTGGTGTGGGTGGTGTTCAACACGCTGATTGCCTTCATGCTGATGGAGATGAACGTATTTCAGGCGCTGGGAGACGTGTTGGGGCTTTACTCCAACATCGCCATTGCCTGGATGATGACGGTGGTGGCTGATTTGGTCATCAACAAACCATTGGGCTTGAGCCCGAAAGGCATTGAGTTCAAGCGCGCGCATCTTTATGACATCAACCCCGTGGGCGTGGGCGCGATGGCGCTGGCCTCGGTGTTGTCGGTCACGGCGCACCTCGGGTTTTTTGGCGAACTGGCGCAGGCCTTCTCGGCCCTGATTGCGCTGGGTACCGCTTTTATCAGCGCACCGCTGATCGCCTGGGCCACCCAAGGCAAGTACTACATTGCCCGCCAAAGCGTCATCGACATCAAACCCGTTGCCCAGCAGGCTAGCGCCCACCCGCACACCACCATCCACCGCTGCGTGATTTGCGAGCACGACTACGAGGGGCCTGATATGGCCCATTGCCCCGCCTACCAAGGCCCCATTTGCTCTTTGTGCTGCACGCTGGACGCCCGCTGCGATGACCTGTGCAAGCCCCACGCTTCGCTTAAAACGCAGTGGCAGGCGGCTCTGCGTTGGCTGCTGCCCCGGCGCCTTTGGGCTACGCTAGACAACGGGCTGGGGTACTTTTTGCTGCTGATGGTGGTCATCGTGCCGGTGTTGGCCGGCGTGCTGGGCTTGCTGTACCACCAAGAGTTGCAAGCCTTCGCGGGTGAGGCGACCTCTGTCTTGCCCGCCCCGCAAGAGGCCTTGCGCGCTGGGTTTTTAAAAGTTTATATGGCGCTGCTGTTGATTGCCGGGCTGGTGGCTTGGTGGGTGGTGCTGGCGCACAAAAGCCGCCAAGTGGCGCAAGAAGAGTCCAACCGCCAAACTCACCTGCTCATGCGCGAGATTGAGCTGCACCGCCAAACCGATGAGGCCTTGCAAAACGCCACCTTAGTGGCCGAAGAAGCCCGCCACGCCGCTGACCTGGCGCGCCATTCGGCCGATATGGCCAACCAGGCCAAAAGTCGCTACATCAGCGCCATCAGCCACGAGTTGCGTACCCCGCTCAACAGCATTCTGGGCTACGCCCAACTCATGGGCGAAGACCCCAGCATTCCCGCGCACCGCAAGCAGGCGGTGAGCGTCATCAAGCGGGGCGGCGAGCATTTGCTCTCCTTGATTGAGGGTACGCTGGACATTGCCCATATTGAGAGTGGCAAGCTCACGCTCAATGTGAAGCCCATGTACTTTGCCGAGTTTGTGCAAGACATGGCCAGCATGTTTGAGCTGGAGGCTCAGTCCAAGGGGCTGGCCTTTAAGTTTGAGGCTTTAGGCGTGCTGCCCGAGGTGGTGCGGGCTGACGAAAAACGGGTGCGCCAGATTTTGATCAACCTGCTGGGCAACGCCATCAAGTTCACCCCCGCCGGGCAGGTCACGTTTCGCCTTCGCTACGCCCGCGAAATGGCCACCATCGATATTGAAGACACCGGGCCGGGGATGGACCTGCAGGCGCTGGCGCGTATTTTTGAGCCCTTCACCCGCGCCAATACAGCGGGCAGCACAGCACCCGGCTCAGGCCTGGGGCTCACCATTGCCAAAATGCTGACCGACCTGATGGGCGGTGAACTGACCGTGGCCAGCACGCCGGGGCTGGGCTCGGTGTTCAAGGTGAAGCTATTTTTGCCCAAGGTGCGGGAAACAGCGGGCGCCGTGGGGGCGCTGTCCTTGTCGGGCTCCTCAGTCAACAGCCCCCGCACCCACCGACGCAAGGCTCGGCTCGGGTATGTGGGGCCGCGCCTGCGCGTGCTGGTGGTGGACAACGAAGAGGCTGACCGTGAGCTGGTTATTCAGTTGTTGCAACCGCTGGGTTTTGAGTTGCGCACCGCCGCCAGCGGCCACGACTGCTTGGACCTGATCACCAGCGGTTACCAGCCTGACGTGATTTTTATGGACCTCGCCATGCCCGGCATTGACGGCTGGGAAACCATCCGCCGCCTGCGCGCACTAAGGCGCCCCGGCGCAGGAGCGGCTGCTATTGCCATCGTCTCCGCCAATGCGTTTGACAAGGGGCTGGACAACGATGTGGGCATTCCTGCGGAAGACTTTCACCTGAAACCCGTGCGCCACTCCGAGCTGCTGGACTGGCTGGAGCGCCGTTTGTCTTTGGTGTGGCTGGAGGCTGCACCTGCTGAGCCTGCGTTTCCCGCCCCCGCGCTGCAAGCCCCGCGCCCCGAGCTGGGTGCATTGCCAGCGTCCTCAAACCTGCCCAGCCCAGCCGCCCTTGAGGCGCTGCGCGAAGTGGTGGCCCTGGGCTATTACCGCGGCATCATGAACCAGCTTGACGCCCTGGACGCCAGCGAGCCGCATTGCCGTGACCTTGTCGCCGTGCTGCGCCCCTTGGCCCAGCAGTTCCAGTTTGAAGCCTTGAGCCAAAAGTTAAGCCCGTTATGAACCCTAAAACCTCCCTCGACCAAACCTTGGACCGCGCCAACAGCGACGTGGTGCTGATCGTGGACGATGTGCCGGACAACCTGGCCGTATTGCATGACGCGCTGGACGAATCGGGCTACACCGTGCTGGTGGCCATGCACGGCGAAGCGGCCCTGAATCGCGCCGCGCAGGCCTTGCCTGACATCGTGTTGCTCGATGCCATGATGCCCGGCATGGACGGTTTTGAAGTGGCCCGCCGCCTCAAAGCCAACCCCATTACCGCGCATATCCCCATCATCTTCATGACCGGGCTGACCGAGACCGAGTACTTGGTAGCGGCCCTAGAGGCCGGTGGCGTGGACTACGTCACCAAGCCCATCAAACCCAAAGAAGTCATGGCGCGTATGCAGGTGCATTTGCAGGGAGCCCGCGAAAGGCGCCAAGCTCGGTCAGCCTTGGACGCCTTTGGCTATGCCAGCATCACCGTGCGCGTGAGCGACGGCAAGCTGATGTGGCAAACCCCGCTGGCCCGCGATCTGCTGCTGCGCTACTACGGTACCAGCGCCCCACACACGCCCGAGGCGGTGTGCCAGTGGTTGCGCCGCCACGCGGGGGAAGCACAACCCCTGGCAGAGCCGCCACGCCTGAGCATCGAGGTCGGCCCCAAACGCCTGACCTTTCGCTTGCATCAGCAAATTGGCGACTCCGAGGGCGGGGGCGACTGGCTCATCATCATGCGCGAGGAATCTGATGAAAGTGTGATGGAGGCCATCGCCCTGAGCTTCAAGCTCACCCCGCGCGAGGCCGAGGTGCTGTACTGGGTGGTTAAAGGCAAGATCAACCGCGACATTGGCGACATCGTGGGCAGCAGCCCCATGACAGTCAAAAAACACCTGGAGCACGTCTTTGCCAAACTAGGCGTCGAGACCCGCACCGCCGCCGCCGGCATGACTATCCGCCGCATCAGGCAACTGCACCCGCAGTTTGAGGGCTAGTTTTTAAGTCTTTTTGGCCTCTAGAACCCTGAATACGTGCTTGAGCAGCTATTAAATTTGACGGCTTACTGTAAGGCTTGTAAAACAGCCGTGGGGTTACGGTCGATGACGTTCAGTAAAACCAGTGACGCGCCGCTGGGCGAGCGGTCGCCGCGTTCCCAGTGACGCAAAGTGGCCACCGAAAAGCCAAAACGAGCGGCAAACTGTTCTTGGGTCAGGCTCAAGCGCTCGCGCAGGCCGGACACGTCAACCGCTTGCGGTCGGTAAAGTTTGACGCCAGCGGTTTTACTGTCTTTTGTTTTGGCATGAACCAGGGCCTCGTTCAGGCCTTGTTTGATGCTGTCAAATGCGTTGCTCATAGGGTTTCCTTTCAGGTTTCAAGCCAAATTTGCACCAGCAGATGCACCAGTTCAGCCAGGTCGTTGCGTTCTGATTTGCTGATGTTGGCCCGCTCGTTCTTTGCAAATAGGGTGAGCAGGTAAAGCGGCATCAAGTCGCTGTGAACGTAGTAAATGACCCGAACGCCCCCCGACTTTCCCTGTGCACCGCGCCCCCAGCGCAACTTGCGAATACCGCCAGTGCCTTCTATCAGGTCACCTGATTTTGGATGTGCGGACAAATAGTGGACGATGTCCAAGCGCTCAGATGAACTCATCAGCTTGTCAGCGCGACGAATGTATTCGGGCAACTCTGCAATAGTCAACATCGAATTAATTCTAATCCAATGGATTAATTTCGAGCAGACAAATCCGCAATACCCAGATTCATCCGCGCCTCGGCCATCACGGCTTCGGTGTCTTTGAGCTGGTAGCCCTTTTCCAGCATGCGCGTCATGTACTGGCGGTTGTAGATAAAGCTCACCACAAGTTGCCACAAACCAAACGTGAACATGGTGAAGACCAAGTGCAAGGCGGCCACGCCGAGTTCACCCCTAAACAAGGGCACAAACCAGCCAAAGAACAGGTAAGTCCAGCTGTAGCCAAAGTAGCCTTTTTTGGTCAGCCCATTGATGGGGTGTTGAATGATGACTCGGGTTGCCATAGTGAGTGCCTTTAAAAAAACGCTATTAAAGCACTAAGCTCTCAGCTTGAATTTCAGCGCTCTGCGCGCTGCTTGCCTGCTTTCAGGGGCAAAAGGCCTAAAGCCACTGACCTCGTTTTTTATGACTTGAATTCGCGTTCATGCAAAAAAGCACCTTGGCGGGGCGCGCGTTTTGTTTGGGACCACTCTTCCAGCATTTCCCATTTCACCGCATCCAGTCGCTTGATCATGGCCTCTTCTTCCGGATCTGGGCAGGCCAGTTCCAGGCGGTGGCCGTTGGGGTCAAAAAAGTAAATGGAGTGGAAGGCACCGTGGTCGGTCACGCCCAACACATCCACCCCATTGCTTTCCAGGTGCGCCTTGAATTCGAGCAGCTCGGCCCGGTCTTTGACCCTGAATGCAATGTGCTGCACCCAAGCCGGGGTGTTGGGGTCGCGCCCCATCGGGGGCTGGGTGGGAAGTTCAAAAAACGCCAGCACATTGCCCTGTCCCGCATCCAGAAAAATGTGCATATAGGGGTCGGGCGCTTTGGTGGAGGGCACATGGTCCTCGGCAATGGCCAGCACAAAATCCATGTGCAGCATTTTTTGGTACCAAAGCACCGTCTCCCTGGCGTCTTTGCAGCGGTAAGCGACGTGGTGAATGCGGTCAATTTTCATGGGTCCCCCTGTGAATTTAAATGGTCAATGCGCCACGCTGAATCTGGTCGCGTTCCAGCGACTCAAACAGCGCCTTGAAGTTGCCTTCGCCAAACCCCTCGTCGCCCTTGCGCTGAATGAACTCGAAGAATACAGGGCCTAGCTGCGGTTGGGAAAAAATTTGTAACAGCAAGCGCGGGGTCCCTCCTTCGGTGGAGCCGTCCAGCAAAATACCTCGCGTTTGCAACTCGGCCACCGGTTGGCCGTGGCCGGGCAGGCGCCCGTCCAGCATCTCGTAGTAGCTGTCGCTGGGCGCGGCCATCAAAGGCACGCCTGCGAGGGCCAATTGGTCGACGGTGGCCAGCAAGTCATCGCAAATCAGGGCAATGTGCTGGATGCCTTCGCCGTTGAATTTGAGCAAAAATTCCTCAATCTGTCCGCCCCCTTGTTTGGCTTCCTCGTTCAGTGGGATGCGGATTTTGCCGTCTGGTGCGGTCATGGCACGCGAGGTCAGGCCGGTGTACTCGCCCTGAATGTCGAAGTAGCGAATTTCCCTGAAGTTAAACAGCTTCTCATAAAAGCTGCCCCAAAACGCCATGCGGCCCCGGTACACGTTGTGCGTCAGGTGGTCGATCAGTTTCAGACCGTGGCCGGGTGGGTGGCGGTTAACGCCTTCCAAAAATACAAAGTCAATGTCGTAAATAGATTTGCCGTCTTCAAAGCGGTCAATCAAATACAGCGGTGCGCCGCCAATGCCTTTGATGGCGGGCAGGCGCAACTCCATCGGCCCGGTCGGTATTTCAATTGGTTGCGCGCCTAGCTCTAGTGCTTTGTTGTAGGCCAGGTGCGCGTCCTTGACGCGAAACGCCATGCCGCACGCACTCGGTCCGTGTTCGGCGGCAAAGTAACCGGCCACGCTTTTGGGCTCACGGTTGATGATGAAGTTGATCTCGCCCTGGCGGTACAGCACCACATCTTTGGAGCGGTGTTTGGCCACCAGCGAGAAACCCATGCGCTCAAACACAGACTCCAGCAGGCCGGGTGTAGGCGAGGCGAACTCAACGAATTCAAAGCCCATCAGGCCCATCGGGTTGTCAAATAAATCAGTCATGGAAGGCTCTTTAACTAGGTAATAAGGGTGAATTCTAAAAGTTCTTAAAATATCTGAAAGTGGTATTTTTGACGCACACAAGTTCTTTTTTGGAATTTTGTAATCGTTGAAAATACGGTTCTCGTTTTTACCTTTCTATATTGTCGCCATGGAACCTATCTCCCTGCTGATGGCTGTGGCCACCGTGGCCTATTTCATCAACGCCCGCGACCAAAAGCGCCGCATTGCGCTGCTGCAAAGTTACCTGGGCCAGCAAAATATCGAAAAGCTCATGGAAGACCTGACCCAGGGCTACATGCGTGCTTTGGGCGAGACTGATCTGGAGCGACAAGGCCAGATCTGGCAGTTGCTGGCCACCGCCGAGCAAACGCTCGCCACGCAATTCAAGCAATTGGCCCAGGCGTTTGCCTCCGTGGATGAGACGCAGGCGCGCGTCAGCAAGCTGCCCTTGTCTATCCCCTTTGTCAGCCAACTCTTGCCCGCCACCACCTTTGATTTGCGCAAGCTGCTGAGTATTCACGCCCACGGCATTGCCAACGCCGCTGACAACGTGGTGGGCCAGTCGCCCAAAAACAAAGCCTTCACCATGACCAGCGAGTTGTTCTTGATGCAACACACCTGTCACTGGTTTTGCCGCTCCAAAACAGTAGCTTCGGCGCGGTTGCTGGCGCGGCACAAAACGTCTTATGCGCAGCTGCTGGCCGCCGTGGCTCCCGCCACCGGCAAAGCCTATGGCGCCTTGACGGCATGAGTTCGCTGTCGCTCATTCGCGTCAAAATTTACAAAACCGTGGCGCGCCAACTGCATGGCGTGGTGCCGTGCTGGGTGTGCGGCAGCCACGTCGCGTTTGAGGACGCCACGCTGGAGCACATCCAGCCGCAAAGCGAGGGTGGCAGCGGCCACCAAGACAACCTGGCCATCAGCCACGACGCCTGCAACCACCAGCGTCACGCCAAGGCGCCTGCTGCGAATGCCCTCCACGCCTCGTTTTAAGCGGTTGGCAACTCTAACTTAGCATCCAATAGCGCCATGGAAAATTCACATTTAGACTCCACCGACCAGCGCCTGATTGAGTTGGAAATCAAGGCCAGCTACTCAGAAGACTTGCTGGATGAACTCAACTTGGTCATCGTGCGCCAACAGTCTCAAATCGATCAACTTATTCGAGAAATAGGCCATTTGCGCCAGCGCGGTCTTGACGCCACCATGGGTGCTGCACCCAGCCCAATGGACGACTTGCCGCCGCATTATTGAGCCGACCTACGCCGTCCGGCGTATTTCCCAAAACCCTGACTTTCCCTAAAGTTGACCCATCGAAAAGCCAGGTCTGCACCTCAACAGCAGTCCTGGCAAAGCGAAATGGTTTTTTAACTCTGGAAGGTCTCACATGCAAAGCACGAATTCACGTCGTTTCACGCTCAAGGCGCTCACTGCCGCCGTGGCGCTCACCACTTTGTCAGCCATCCCCGCATTCGCTGCTGACACCATCAAGGTCGGCATTTTGCACAGCCTCTCGGGCACCATGGCCATCTCCGAGACTGTGTTGAAAGACACCGTTTTGATGGCGATTGACGAGATCAATGCCAAGGGTGGCGTGTTGGGCAAGAAGCTGGAGCCAGTCATTGTGGACCCCGCTTCCAACTGGCCTTTGTTTGCCGAGAAAACCAAGCAGTTGCTCGGTCAGGACAAGGTCGCCGTCATTTTTGGCTGCTGGACCTCGGTGTCGCGCAAGTCGGTGTTGCCCGTGGTCGAAGAAATGAACGGCTTGCTGTTCTACCCCGTGCAATACGAAGGTGAAGAGCTCTCC
>CAIMHL010000599.1 GCA_903840825.1 uncultured beta proteobacterium | reverse complement strand
CCGGTTGTTTGGGAAGACCATTTTTACCCGGAAATCATCAACCCGGATACCGGCGAAGTGGTAGCGGACGGTGAAGAAGGCGAGCTGGTGTTTACCTCGCTGACCAAGGAAGCGATGCCGGTCATTCGCTACCGAACCCGTGACCTGACCCGTTTGCTGCCGCCCACCTCGCGCAGTTTCAGGCGCATGGACCGCATCACCGGGCGCACCGACGACATGTTGATCGTGCGCGGTGTCAATGTATTTCCCAGCGTCATTGAAGAGCAGATTTTGCGCGACAAGCGCCTGGCGGGCACCTACCAGATTTTGCTCACCCGCGAGGGCCACCTGGACAACGTGGAGGTGCGTTGTGAGCTGCAGCGCGAGTTCTCAGGAAAGATGTCGCCCGCCGAAATTCAGACTATTAGCAAAGAGATGCAACACCACATCAAAACCATCGCCGGTATTTCAACCCAGGTCACCGTTTTGGAACATGAGGCGATTCCGCGCACCTTGACTGGCAAGGCCCGCCGGGTGATTGACGAACGCCCCAAGCAAAACTAAAGAACGGCTGTCGCGTCATCCAACGGTGACGGGTTGATTGCCAAACTCAACTCAACTAGCCCAATTTTTCGCTTACCTCACAGGAGTTAATTCACCATGTACACCCAGTCTTTCAATGTGCCGGACGCACCAGGTCTGAAGTCGGTGCCTACGGCGCCGTCCACAGAAAATAGTGAAGCGCAAGCCCGCTTTGACAGCCGCCTGGATGCAGACGGCAAGATCGAGCCCCAAGACTGGATGCCTGATGCTTACCGAAAGACACTGGTGCGCCAAATCAGCCAGCACGCCCACAGTGAAATTGTGGGCATGCTGCCCGAGGGTAACTGGATCAGCCGCGCGCCCAGCCTCAAGCGCAAAGCTATTTTGATTGCCAAGGTACAAGACGAAGGCGGCCACGGCCTCTACCTGTACAGCGCCGCTGAAACGCTGGGCACCAGCCGGGACCAGATGCTGGACGGCTTGCACAGCGGGCGCGCCAAGTACAGCTCCATCTTCAACTACCCCACGCTCAACTGGGCCGATGTGGGCGTGGTGGGTTGGCTGGTGGATGGGGCGGCCATCATGAACCAGATTCCCCTGTGCCGCTGCTCTTATGGGCCTTATGCGCGCGCCATGATTCGGGTGTGCAAAGAGGAATCATTTCACCAGCGCCAGGGCTTTGAGGCCCTGATGGTGATGATGCAAGGCACAGAGGCCCAAAAAGCCATGGTGCAGGATGCCACCAACCGCTTCTGGTGGAAGTGCCTGGCCATGTTTGGCCCCCCCGATGCCGACAGCGCCCACAGCGACCAAGGCATGCGCTGGGGCATCAAGCGCATTTCCAACGACGACCTGCGCCAAAAATTTATTGACGCCACCGTGCCCCAAGCCAAAGTCTTGGGTGTGACGCTGCCTGACCCTGACCTGAAGTGGAATGAAGAGCGCCAACACCACGACTACGGTGCCATTGACTGGGCTGAGTTCTGGGCCACCGTGAACGGCAACGGCCCCTGCAACAAAGAGCGACTCGCGACTCGGGTCAAGGCCCACACCGATGGCCAGTGGGTGCGAGATGCGGCCCTGGCTTACGCCCGTAAACAACAACTCAAAGCCAACAAGGAAGCCGCATGAGCACCCCCGCATTGAAAGAATGGCCCCTCTGGGAAGTGTTCGTGCGCAGCAAGCAAGGGCTTGAGCACAAGCACTGCGGCAGTCTGCACGCAGTGGACGCGCAGCAAGCCCTGCAAATGGCGCGTGATGTCTACACCCGTCGCCAGGAAGGCGTGAGCATCTGGGTGCTGCCCTCGGCCAGTATCACGGCCAGTGCACCCGAAGACAAAGAGGCCCTATTTGAGCCCGCTGCTGACAAAATTTACCGCCACCCAACCTTCTACGTTATCCCCGATGAAGTGGGGCACATGTGATGCAAGCACCTCTTGCCTACGTGCTGCACTTGGCCGACAACGCCCTGATTTTGGGCCAGCGCAATGCCGAGTGGTGCGGCCACGGCCCCATTCTTGAAGAAGACCTGGCCCTGTCCAACAACAGCCTCGACCTGATCGGGCAGGCTCGCCTGCTCTACCAACACGCGGCCTCCTTGAGCCTGGAAACGCACACCACGGAAGACCGTTTGGCCTACTTCCGTGACGTGCCCGAGTTTCGCAACTACACCATGCTGGAGTTGCCCCACAGCCTGGCCCTAGCCCCAACGGCCTCAGGCGACCGCAACTACGCGGTGACGATCGCCCGCAACTTTTTGTACAGCGCGCTGATGGTGCTCATTTGGGAGGCGCTGTCCTCGTCCAAAGATGCCCAACTGGCCGCCATCGCCGCCAAATCGCTCAAAGAAACGCAGTACCACCTGCGCCACGCGCGCGACTGGTTGCTGCGCATGGGAGACGGCACGGATGAATCGCACGCACGCATTCAGGCCGCGCTGACCCACCTGATGCCCTACACCCAGGAGTTTTGGACTTCAAGCGCGCAGGAAACTGCGGCGATTGAATCCGGGGCAGGGGCTGACACCCGCACTTTGCAGACGAACTGGAATGACGTCGTCGACCACACGCTGGTGGAGGCCACCTTGAAGCGGCCCTCAAGCGATGGCTTTGTCACCACCGGCAAACAGGGCGTGCACTCCGAGCATTTGGGCTTTGTGCTCAGTGAAATGCAGAGCCTGGCTCGCGCGCACCCCGAAGCGGTCTGGTAATGCCACAGACCTTGCTTACTTTGCCGAACGGTCCGATTGAGCTCATTCCAACGAGCGACCCCTTCCACTCAGTCTGGACCTTGCTAGAGGCGGTGACTGACCCGGAAATTCCCGTGGTCTCACTGCGGGAAATGGGTATTTTGCGGGCGGTGCGCCAAGGGCCTGATGGCCTGGAGGTGGTGATCACCCCCACTTACAGTGGCTGCCCGGCCATGGGACAGATGGAAGACGATGTGAAGGCGGCCCTGGCGCAAGCCGGTCTGGTCGGGCGCGTGCTCACCCAACTGGCCCCCGCTTGGTCAACCGACTGGATGACGCCGCAGGCCCGCACCAAGCTCAAAGCCTATGGCATTGCGCCCCCACAAGCCAGTAGCTGCGTGCAGCAGGGCTTTAATGTGATTCAGTTTTCATCAAAAAAGATAGCTAGCCAAGCACAGCCAGCGGTCATTTGCCCTCAATGTGATTCAGAAAACACCACCGAAATTTCACATTTTGGCTCCACGGCCTGCAAGGCGCTGTACCGCTGCCTGAACTGCCTTGAACCGTTTGACTATTTCAAGCCCTACTAAATAAGCGCAACAAGGTCTTCACCATGTCTCCCATCCCCCGTTTTCACGCCCTTGCGGTGGCTCACATCAGCCCCGAAGCGGCAGGCTCCGTGGCCATTTCGCTGGCTATTGCCCCCAATTTGCTAGACACCTTCAAGTTTCAACCCGGCCAGTACCTGACCTTGCGCGCCACCATCCAAGGCAGCGATGTGCGGCGCAGCTACTCCATTTGCAGCACACGCAGCCATCTAGCCAACAAGCTCGAGCTGGTGGTGGGTATTCGGCCCATGTCGGGGGGCGTGTTTTCCAACTGGGCCGCCACAGAACTCAAGGTGGGCGACACATTGGCGGTGATGCCGCCTGAAGGTCGTTTTGTCTCCAAGCGACCGCGGGCCTTGCACCGGGTTGGGTTTGCTGCGGGCTCAGGCATCACGCCAATTTTGTCCATCATGGCCAGCACGCTGGAAGACCAACCCGAGTCCAAGTTCACCCTCATTTACGGCAACCGCAGCATGGCCAGCGTCATGTTCAACGAAGCGCTGCAAGACCTGAAAGACCGCTACCCTGCCCGGCTCACGCTGATTCACATCCTCTCACGCCAAGCCCAAGAGGCTGATTTTTTGGAAGGACGGCTGGACGGCGACAAGATCCGCGCCATCATCGACAAGCTCTTGCCTGTGAAAAGCATGGACGAGGTGTTCATCTGCGGCCCCGAGGCCATGATCGAGGCCACACAAACAGCCTTACTCACCGCTGGCGTGCCCGCTAACCGGGTCTACAGCGAGCGTTTTACATCGCCCGTGTTTGAGACCCTCACCCCAGAAGCCCGCCTGGCCGCTGTCGATGGGCACACCTTGCCTGCCGCTGGGGCCGTTGCATTGACCATCATGCTTGATGGCAAACCGCACCAACTGCAAATGGGCACGAATCAGCGTGTGCTGGATGTGGCGCTGGCTGCGGGACTGGACCTGCCCTACTCCTGCAAAGGCGGCGTGTGTTGCACCTGCCGAGTCAAGGTCATGGAAGGCAGTGTCCACATGGACAAAAATTTCGGGCTTGAGACCTGGGAGACCGAAAAAGGCTTTGTATTGTCTTGCCAAGCCCGTCCCACCAGCGACACGCTGGTGGTCAGTTACGACGAGCGTTAATGGCAGGGGTTATGGCGCGAGGAGAGACTGCGTGATAAAGCCCCTGAGCGTATTTTGATAGCTGGTGCCGCCTACAGCGTCCAGGTCACTGTGGGCACCACCGACAATAGCTTGCCATTGCTTGGGTGGGTTGGCTGCCGAAAATAGTTTTTCGCTCAAGGCGATTGGGATGGTGGTGTCGAGCGTGCCATGAAGCATCAAAAGCGGTGCTTGTACTTGGGCTATTTTCTCAATCGAAGCAAAGCGTTCCGAGCTGAAGTTCATCAACAAACGGGCCAAAAATCCGGCGCTGTTTGCCACGTCAGCGAAGCTGGTGAACGCTGATTCCAAAATTAGTGCCCCATAGTCGGCCTCTGCACGCAAACGGCTGGCCAGATCGACCGCCACCGCACTGCCCATGGAGTGGCCGTAAATGACACGCTGCCCCGGACGAATCTCCCGCTGCACAAGCTCGGACCACGCCACATCGGCGTCTTGCAAAATAGTGTGCTCCGAGGGTGTGATCGGGGTGCTTAAGCCCCACCCGCGGTAGTCCACGGCCAGCACCGAAAAGCCCGCTGCACGCAACGAATCGATCTTGTACCGGTTCTCAAACAAGGTCCGAAATGTGCCGTGCAGGTACAGCAGGGTTGGCGCATGGCTGTCGGGGTGGGGGAGCCACCAGAGCTCTACCCGCTGACCACCGCTGCGTGGGACCTCAGCAAAAAACCGCTCATCACCTTGGCGCAAGCTGGGCAAGTCTGACGCATTGCCCAGCGTCGGGCGGTAGATCACCTCGCGTTGTTTGACATCAAGCCAAGCACAAGCATTTAGATTTAGGATGAAAAGCACCAGGATCAATGATTTATAAATTCTCATATATATATTGATAAATGTTATTTATTTATTAAAATAGCTTTTTTAACCGAATTTTTAATACCTCAGCCATGAAGAATTTACGCACGCTTGCCCTTGGTGCGATTGTGACCTTCTTGCCAATAGCGGTTATGGCGCAGGTCAACAGCCCCACCGAAACTACGCCCGAGGCGAAGTTTCGCTGGCAATTCAGCCCCTACACCTACCACTTCACGCCAGATGGTCAACATAAAAATGTAGTCATGGTGGGGGTGGAGCGCGAACACGCAGATGCCAAACTTGATGGCGTCACCCTTTTCACCAATTCGTTTGGTCAACCCACCCTCTACTTTTACCCCTGGGGGCGCGTCTACAAACCGATCAGCGGCATGGAGCAAATCTCATTTAAATGGACCGCTGGTGTGCTCTATGGCTACAAGGACCCCTATGAAGACAAAGTGCCCTTAAATTATGGCGGCCTCTCGCCCGCCCTTATTCCGGCCATTGCCTTCGAGTTCAAATCAGGTTGGACCGCACAGCTCAACTTGCTTGGCACGGCCGCGATGATGTTTCAACTAAGTACCCCCATCATCTAAACCCTGACAAAAAAGTAATGGATTAGCCCTCTAGCCCTTTAAATACGTGCTTGACCAGCTATCAAATTAAAAAACCCCACAAGGCTCGCGCCCTGCGGGGTTTTTAATTCTGTGCCGAGCAACAAAAGCTGTTCGACGCCGCATGACGTTCTGTAGCTAGGCGTTTGGGCGCTGACAGCACTACCAGTGCGGCAAGCCCAAACAACGACGCTACAGAGCGTCAGGCAAGGAGCAATTACATGCCCATGCCACCCATGCCGCCCATCCCACCCATATCACCGCCGCCCATGCCGCCAGCGCTGTCAGCCTTGGCAGACTCAGACACCATGCACTCGGTAGTCAACATCAAAGATGCCACAGACGCTGCGTTTTGCAGAGCAGTGCGGGTCACTTTAGTGGGGTCCAAGATACCCATTTCGATCATGTCGCCGTAGGTCTCATTGGCTGCATTGAAGCCAAAGTTACCTGTACCAGCCAACACAGCAGCCACCACCACAGAGGCTTCGCCGCCACCGTTGAACACGATTTCGCGCAAAGGCGCTTCGATGGCTTTCATCACCAACTTGATACCGGCTTCCTGGTCAGCGTTGTCGCCTTTAACCACACCAGCAGTTTGCTTGGCGCGGAGCAATGCAACACCGCCACCAGCCACAATGCCTTCTTCCACAGCAGCGCGGGTAGCGTGCAGAGCGTCTTCAACGCGGGCTTTCTTTTCTTTCATTTCGACTTCAGTGGCAGCGCCCACTTTGATCACGGCAACACCGCCAGCCAATTTGGCCACGCGCTCTTGCAGTTTTTCACGGTCGTAGTCGCTTGTGGCTTCTTCGATTTGCACGCGAACTTGCTTGACGCGGGCTTCGATGTCAGCAGCAGCGCCAGCACCGTCGATGATGATGGTGTTTTCTTTGCCCACTTCGATGCGCTTGGCTTGACCCAAGTCTGCCAATGTCACTTTTTCGAGTGTCAGGCCCACTTCTTCAGCGATGACTTTACCGCCGGTCAAGATAGCGATGTCTTCCAACATGGCTTTGCGGCGATCGCCGAAGCCAGGAGCCTTGACAGCCACAACCTTCAAGATACCGCGGATGGTGTTGACCACCAAAGTAGCCAAGGCTTCGCCTTCAACTTCTTCAGCAATGATCAGCAAAGGACGGCCAGCTTTTGCAACGGCTTCCAATGTAGGCAACAAGTCACGGATGTTGCTGATTTTCTTGTCGAACAACAACACGAATGGGTTGTCGAGCAAAGCAGCTTGTTTTTCGGGGTTGTTGATGAAATAAGGTGACAGGTAGCCACGGTCGAATTGCATGCCTTCAACGATGTCGAGTTCGTTGTCGAGTGACTTGCCGTCTTCAACAGTGATCACGCCTTCTTTGCCCACTTTGTCCATGGCTTTGGCAATGATCTCGCCAATGCT
>CAIMHL010000598.1 GCA_903840825.1 uncultured beta proteobacterium | reverse complement strand
GCGTGGCGGGACAGCAGGCGGTGAAAGTACCGGCAGTGGCGGTCTGTCCAGTCCATCATGGGCGCAACAGACAGTTTCCAGCGGTTTGGGGGACTAGGGTTCAAACTTGGCATAGCCACATTATCCCAGCCAAGCCTAAACCCTCATACCGCCCGTTTTTGACACGGCGCAAGGGCCAAGCCGACAAGCCATGCCACAGTGACCAATGACATTTTCAGCATTGGAAACCCCACTTGTGCCTGCACCACCCGCCCCTGAATCATCACCAACCCTTGCCATTTTTACCGCGCAGGGCTTGAGCAAGACTTACCAAATGGGCGAGGTCAAGGTACACGCCCTGATGGATGTGAACCTGAGCATCAACCGGGGGGAGTTCATTGTGTTGCTGGGCCCCTCTGGCAGCGGCAAATCAACGTTGCTGAATATTCTGGGCGGGCTAGACCGCCCCAGCAGTGGCATTGCGTGCTTTGCCGACCACGATTTATCAGCAGCCACTGAGGCGCAGCTGACCCAATACCGCCGCGACCATGTGGGCTTTGTTTTTCAGTTTTACAACCTGATACCAAGCCTGACCGTGCGTGAAAACGTGGAGCTGGTCACCGACATTGTGCCCAACCCGATGCCTGCTGAAGAGGCGCTTGGGCTGGTGGGGCTGACTGATCGGCTGAACCACTTCCCCTCTCAGCTCTCAGGCGGCGAGCAGCAGCGGGTGGCGATCGCCCGCGCTATTGTGAAACGACCCGAGGTGTTGCTGTGCGACGAGCCCACCGGCGCGCTGGACTACGCCACCGGCAAGCTGGTGCTCGAAGTCATTGAGCGCATCAACCGCGAACTGGGCACTACAGCGGTGGTCATCACGCACAACGCGGCCATTGCGGGCATGGCAGACCGCGTGCTTTATTTGGGTGGTGGACGCATTCAGCGCGAGGTCATCAACCCCCAAAAACTCAAACCCTCTGAGTTGTCCTGGTAAGGCTGTTCATGCGTGCGCTTGACCGAAAACTGCTGCGAGACCTGCGCTTGATGTGGAGCCAGGCGCTGACCATTGCGCTGGTGGTGGCCAGCGGTGTGGCGGGGTTTATTACCAGTTTCAGCGCCTACGATGCGCTGGATTGGTCGCGCGACTTGTACTACACCGATGCCCGGTTTGCCGATGTCTTTGCCACACTCAAGCGCGCGCCACTGGCCCTGCAGCGCCAGTTGACATTGATCCCGGGGGCTGCGTTTGTGGAAACCTCGCTCAGCCAAACGGTGCCCATTTCAATTCCTGAAGTGGCCGTCCCCATCATTGGACGGCTCATTGGCATGGATGCCCGTGCACCGCAGCAATTGAACAAGGTGCATTTGCGCCGAGGCCGAATGCTGGGGGCTCACCACGCGGGGGCCATGGAGGCGCTGGTGTCAGAGGGCTTTGCGGCAGCAAGACAACTCAAACCCGGCGACACCGTGCAGGCCCTGCTCAATGGTCGGCGTGAGTCGCTGCTGATTGTGGGCATTGCCTTGTCGCCAGAATATATTTTTGCAGGGCTGGGGGGCTCGCCTGATCAACGTGGTTTTGGTATTTTTTGGGTTGACCGTGAGGCCCTGGGGGCCGCCTACAACATGGTGGGCGCCTTCAACCAGGTCGCAATCAGGTTGGCGCCAGGGGCGACAGAGGGCCTGGTCATTGATCAGCTTGACCGGCTGCTGGCTCCCTTTGGTGGGGTGAGCGCCCATGGCCGTGATTTGCAAATGTCGCACCTGATTCTCAATTCCGAGATCAAAGAGCAGCGGGTACTGGGCACCGTGCTGCCCAGTATTTTTCTGGCCGTAGCGGGATTTTTGCTCAACGTGGTGCTAGGCCGACAAATTGCGACCCAGCGCGAACAAATTGCAGCCCTGAAAGCATTGGGCTATGCCAACCAGGCCATTGGTCTTCATTATTTAAAACTGGTGATGGTAATCGTGCTGGGGGGCGTGGTGCTGGGGCTGACCTTGGGCGCGTTTTTGGGGCATTGGTTTGTGGGTATTTATGCCGACGTGTTCAGGTTTCCTGAGTTGCACTACCGGGTCAAGCCCGAGTTGATTTTGGTAGCGGTAGGGGTGGCGCTGTCTGCGGCCGTGCTGGCCACGCTCAATGCGGTTCGCGCCACCGTCAGTCTGGCCCCCGCAGAGGCCATGCGCCCCCCTGCCCCCGGTATTTACAAACCCGTGCTGATAGAACGCTGGGGCGTACAACATTGGCTAAGCCCTGCTGCGCGTATGATTTTTAGAACCATGGCGCGGCGACCCTTGCGCACCGGGCTAACCGTTTTTGGTATCGCTGTGGCCATGGCGATTGTGATTACGGGCGCGTTTTGGCGCGACTCTATTGGGGTGTTGATGGACACGCAATTCCATCAGGTATTGAGGGGCGATGTGTCGGTCACCTTGATTGAGGCAAGCCCTGCTCGCCTGCTGCAAGAAATAGTCAAACTACCCCACGTCACCGCGGTGGAGGGCGCCAGAACCGCTGCCATCAAACTGTCCCATGCCAACCACAGTTGGCGCGGCAGTGTGCAAGGCAAAACGCAGCGGCCTGAATTGCACCGTATCGTCGGGCTGAAGCAGCAGATGTTTAACCCACCCCAAAACGGCCTATTGCTCACCGACCGTTTGGCCGAGCGCCTGCAGGTGAAGCGGGGCGACACGGTGCAACTTGAGTTTCTGGAAGGTCGACGCGAAGTCTTTGCGCTGGAAATCAGCGGCACCGTGCCCGAAATGATGGGCATGAATGCCTACGTGGTACGCCCCGTGTTGAACCAGCTTTTGCGTGAGGGCGATATGGTCAACCAGGTGACCGTTGGCATTGAGCGCGGACACGAGGAGGAATTTCTGAATCACCTCAAATCCTTACCCAGGGTGGCGGTGGCCGTCAGCAAGTCGGTCATGCAAAGCAATATTGAAGAGGTCACGGCCCGCAACGTGATGGTGTTTAGCGCCATATTGACAGCGTTTGCCACCGTCATCGCCGTGGGGGTGGTTTACAACAGCGCGCGCATTGCACTGGCTGAGCGGGCTTGGGAGCTGGCCAGCCTGCGCGTGCTTGGGTTTAGCCGTGCGGAGGTCTCTACTTTTTTATTGGGTGAGTTGGCCTTGGAAATTGCACTGGCCACGCCTTTGGGCATGGTGCTGGGTTACTTTCTGGCCTCACTGATCGTGACCCTGATCAAGACGGATGAGTTTTTGTTTCCCTTCACCATTGAGCCAGCCACCTATGCCTTCGCCGCCTTGTGTGTGTTTTTTGCAGGCGGCCTGAGTGCCTTGATTGTTCGGCGCCGCGTGGACCGGTTGGATTTGGTGGCCGTGCTCAAAACACGAGAGTAATGACAAAAGGAACTGCATGATGAAAAGAAAATTTGCCTGGGTCCTGATGGGTTTTCTGGTCCTACTTTTAGGGGTCTGGGCATTTATACCGGCCCCCAAAACCATTGAAGTGGGGGCTGTCAGCCAAGGCCGATTTGAGCGCGCTGTTCAGGAAGACGGCAAGACGCGGGTGAGGGACCGCTACCTTATTTCCGCTCCGATCATGGGCCGTATGGGGCGCACGCCCTTGAATCAAGGTGATGTCGTGTCAACAGGTGACACCTTGGCCACTTTGTGGCCTGCCACCCCTGCCCTGCTCGACGAACGCACACGCGCCGAGCAGGTGGCGCATATTGGCGCGATGCAGGCTGCGTGGGAGAAAGCGCAGGCCAACACCGAGCGGGCGAGTGCCGCCCTGGAACAGGCCAATGCACAACGCGGGCGCAGCGAGGTGCTTACCAAAAATGGGTTTTTATCACCCAATCAATATCCTTGGTTCTCACCTGCTGGTGCGAGCAGAGGAGCACTCAATAACGCAGTTAAACTTGCTTACAATCCTTCACAAGCACAAAGAGACACTCTTTATCCAAAGAGAATTAATCCAATCATCTTCTCTCCTGGTGCTGG
>CAIMHL010000597.1 GCA_903840825.1 uncultured beta proteobacterium | reverse complement strand
CGGCGATATCGCCAAGGCCTTTGGCCTGGGTTACGCCCCAGAGGGTTGGCGCAGTCTGGCCAGTGTGTTTGCCGATTACCAGGACCCGCTGCTGGTCGAGTCCGGCTTGTTGATCAGCAACACCGAAGACGGCGGCGAAGAAAAGCGCTACGACCGTTTCCGCGACCGCATCATGTTTCCCATCCGCAATGTCAAAGGCGAATGCATAGGCTTTGGCGGACGCGTCATGGGCGACGGCACGCCCAAATACTTGAATTCTCCCGAAACCCCGGTGTTCAGCAAAGGCCGCGAACTCTACGGCCTCTTTGAAGCGCGCCAAGCCCTGCGCGACATGGGCTACGCGCTGGTCACCGAAGGCTACATGGACGTGGTGGCACTCGCCCAACTCGGCTTCCCCAACACCGTAGCCACCCTGGGTACGGCCTGCACCGCCGAACACGTTCAAAAGCTCTTCCGCTTCACCGACTCGGTGGTGTTCAGCTTTGACGGCGATGGCGCCGGCCGCCGTGCCGCCCGCAAAGCGCTGGATGGCGCCCTGCCCTTTGCCAGCGACGTGCGCAGCGTCAAGTTTTTGTTTTTGCCCGCCGAGCACGACCCCGACAGCTTTATCCGTGAATTTGGCAAGGAAGCCTTTGCCCGCTACGTCAGCGAAGCCGTGCCCTTGAGCCGATTTTTGCTGGATGCCGCCCGTGAAGGCTGTGACCTTAATAGCGCCGAAGGCCGCGCCCACATGGCCAGCAACGCCAAGCCCCTGTGGATGCAGTTGCCAGAGGGCGCGCTCAAAATCCAGATGCTCAGCGAGATTGCCGATTTGGTGCAACTCTTAAGCCGCGAATTGTCAGAACTCTGGCTGCCCAAGCCAGCGGGTGACAAGTTTGAACGTTCAAACCGATCTAAAAATGATAGCTGGTCAAGCAACCTAGACGGGTCTTACAAGTCGAATTCTTTTAAAAAACCGTTTGCCAGACCTCGTGCCGGAGGCCGCACCTTGCCCGCTAGTCGGGCTGATCACGCAACCCGGATTTTGCTGAGTGACATGGCCGCTTTGGAAGCCCTGTCCGCTGAAGACCACAGCATGCTGTGCGAACTGCCCGCACCTCACGGTCCACTATTCACCTGGCTGGAAAGTCAATTTCATGAACACGGACCACAGCCCTGGGTGGCTTTGCGAGAAGGCTTGCGCGAGCACGAGGGCGAAGATCTCGCTGTTCGTTTGATGTCTGGTTATGAATTTGGCACCCCCGATGAAGAAGACGATTCGGCCAGCGAACTGCGAAACCTTTTAAACCGAATGCTGGTGGATCGCCTTATTTTTCTGGAAACAGATGCCCTGCAAGCAGCCAAGGCGGACCCCACTGCCCTGCTTCGTTATAAAGAGTTTTACAACCGAAGACGTGCAATTCAATCCTCATTTACAACGAATGAGACCTGAATAAGGACTGACTTCGGGGTATAATCCGACTGTTTTACGGCAAGAGCGACAGCAGCACCTCCGGGACCAGCCAAACGATGACACCGTTCACGACAGGCAACCCAACCGCAAGGACTGCACTCCAAATGTTCGCCCTCACATCTTGCCACTGAGATTTTTTCTCAACACATTAAAACTGCGTCGGTCTTACAAGGCGCCTGTACATTTCCGTCTTTTTTTTGAAATCCTGAGGTCCATTCATGCCTGTTCAAAAGTCCAAGAAGCCTGTCCAGCCCGCTGTAAAGCTCGCCACCAAGGTTGCCGCAAAAACGGCAACTAAATCCCCACCTGCCAAGGTAGTGACCAAAGTGGCCGCCAAGACCGCTATCAAAAAGCCCGCGAAGAAAGTTGAATCAGTGCCTTTATCCAAGTCTCCCGTCAAAATGACCGCCCTCCAAATGCAAGAAGCCGCCGATGAGCTCTTGAAAGCGGGCTTAGCCGCTAAGAAAAAACCGGGCCGCCCGCCCAAAGCAGCAGCCAGCGAGTCGG
>CAIMHL010000596.1 GCA_903840825.1 uncultured beta proteobacterium | reverse complement strand
CTTTAACCCATTAACTTAGGAATAAATACCATGTCATTTCAAACTGGACTTGCAGGCCTTAACTCCTCGACTCGCTCACTGGATGTTATTGGCAATAACATTGCCAATGCCAACACCATTGGCATGAAATCATCTCGCGCCGAATTCTCCAACCTTATTGCATCTCGCATGGGCTCTGATGGCATGCAAACTTCGGGTGTGGGCGAGAACATCACCACCACCTCGCAAAATTTCTCGCAGGGCAACATTATCAGCACCGGCAATGACCTGGACATTGCCATCAATGGTGCAGGCTTTTTTCAATTGCAATTGCCCGATGGTTCCAATGCCTACACGCGTGATGGCGAGTTCAAGCTGGACAAAACAGGGAACATCGTGACTAATTCTGGCGCCAAGGTAATGGGCTTTTCAACTGACATCAAGGGTAACCCTACGAGTACCACCGTTCAACCCCTTAAACTTTTAACAGGTGCGCCTATTGCGGCTAATGCAACGTCAGCGATAGTCGCTGAGTTAAATCTGGATGCACGAGCACCACTGGCAGCTGGCTCACCGGCAATAGCTGCAGTTGCAGCACAAGTTGGGCCACCGGCTGTGCCCGCTGCTGCCGCTGTTGCCGCTGTTGCACCTACGACAAGAACGACTTATGCAACTTCTATCAACGCATTTGACACGCAAGGTACCGCCATTCCCGTTAACCTCTATTTTGAACACATTGCCTCTACCGGTACCGGAACCTCAGCCGTTGATAACTGGGAGGTCTATGACAGTGCCAGCAGTACAACACCTCTCATGACTTTGAGCTTTGACAGTGCAGGAAAATTAACCACCCCTTTGACCCCAACCACGCTCACTATTGACACTCCGTCGTCAACCACCCCCAGTATTTCTGCCACCTTGGATTTGAGCAAGGTCACCCAATACGGAACACCCTATGCAGTGACCAGCCTGACTCAGGATGGTTATGTTTCAGGCGAATTGGTTGGTATGAAAATTGGTGACAACGGCATCATTACCGCTCGCTATTCCAACGGACAAACACAAGCCGCCGGGAAATTTTCCCTCGCAGAATTTCGCAATGTCCAAGGTCTTTCCCCATCCGGTGGCGGTACATGGTTTGAAACCTATGCTTCAGGCACACCCTTAACAGGTGCGCCAGGCGTGGGTAAATTTGGTTCGCTCTCATCTGGCTCTTTAGAAGAATCGAATGTTGATTTAACCGCAGAACTGGTCAACATGATGACCGCGCAGCGAGCCTACCAAGCCAATGCACAAACCATCAAAACACAAGACCAGATCATGACCACACTGGTGAATCTTCGCTAACAACTAACCCACGCTGTAACAAAAGGACGCCACCATGGATCACGTCATCTACACCGCCATGTCGGGCGCCAATGCCGCAGCCCAAAGGCAGGCCGTTTTATCAAACAACCTGGCTAATGCTTCTACAAATGGCTTCAGGGCCGAGTTGTCCACATTCCGTGCAGTGCCCGTAAGGGGGGAGGGTAACCCAACGCGGGTGCTGGCCTTGGAGGCCACAGCGGGCTACCTGGATAAACCTGGTGCTTCTCAGCGCACAGGGCGCAGTCTGGATGTGATGGCGTCAGGTAATGCTTGGTTATCGGTACAAGCACTGGACGGTACCGAGTCATACACCCGAAGCGGGGCGCTTGAAGTCTCCCCCGACGGAACCTTGCTTTCCAACACAGGATTGCCCGTGCTGTCTGATGGTGGAGCTCCTATCATGGTGCCCTAGGGTGCGGAGGTGTCGATCGGATTTGATGGCAACCTCAGTGCCAAAGTGGGCAACCAACCGCCATCTAGTGTAGGACGCCTGAAGTTGGTCACCCCCAGTGCTGACGACCCTCTAAAACGCGGTACCGATGGTTTGTTCAGATCTACCTCAGGAGACCCACTTCCCACTGATACCAACGCCCGCGTTCAGGTGGGAGCGCTTGAAGGCTCGAACGTCAACTCGATTGAAACCATGGTCAGCATGATTCAGGTGGGACGGCAATTTGAGTCTCAAATGAAACTGCTTCAAACCGCCGAGTCGAACGATCGCTCTGCCGGAAAATTGCTGGGTATGCAGGGCTGATCACCCCCGATGTCGTACGGTCAATTCGTAAATACTTAAAGGTTTCATCATGATTAATTCCCTGTGGATTTCCAAAACTGGCATGGAAGCCCAACAAATGCAACTTGACGTGATTGCCAACAATTTGGCCAATGTCTCGACCACTGGATTTAAGCGGGCTAGTGCGGTGTTTGAAGATTTAATGTACCAAAACCTGCGCCAAGCGGGTGCCAACAGTTCTGAGCAGTCGCAGTTACCCACTGGTTTGCAAGTGGGCTTGGGAGTGCGCACGGTCGCAACCAGCCGTTCCTTTGCCCAAGGCAACCTGCAACAAACAGGCAACAAACTGGATGTAGCCATTCAGGGTAACGGCTTCTTTCAAGTCTCCATGCCCGATGGCACCACCAACTACACCCGCGACGGTTCGTTCCAGGTTGATTCCCAAGGGCGACTTGTAACTGCCACTGGCTTACCAATTGGCAACGGGGTCACCATTCCTGCCAACGCCACGAGCGTATCCATCGCCGCCAACGGCACGGTGAGTGTTTCTGTTCCTGGCAATGTGACGCCGCAGTCAGTGGGAACCATCGCGCTGGCAAGCTTCATCAACCCGGCAGGGCTCGACCCCAAGGGTCAAAACCTATACGCTGAAACGCCAGCGTCCGGTCAACCCAACAGCGGGTCTGCCGGAGCAAACGGGATGGGGGCCTTGATGCAGGGATTTGTTGAAACATCCAATGTCAACGTAGTCCAGGAACTGGTCACCATGATTCAAACCCAACGCGCTTATGAAATGAACTCCAAAGCGATCCAGACTTCAGACCAGATGCTGCAAAAACTAGGACAGCTATGAGGAGTTTTTCAAGGCAGCAATCTTTGGGGCTCAGGCCTGCTTGGGTGCGTGTCTTCAGACTAGCCCTTCTAAGCGGCCTTGCTATGGCTTGCATTGCCTGTGAGTCATTACCCAAGGCCGTGAAAGTTGACTTCGCTGAGCCCAAGCCGCCAACTCTCGCGCCGGCTGGGCTTGCGCCCATCAAAGTTGTCACCGGCAGCCTCTTCAGCCGCACCAGCTACCGGCCAGCTTTTGAGGATGCCAAAGCCCGCATGGTGGGCGATGCCATCACCATTCAGATCATTGAAACTGTTACAGCCAGCCAGGTTTCATCCTCAACGGCCAACCGCTCGGCCTCCACAGATGCCAGCGTGTCTGCCTTCCCCATTTTGTCGGCCATGGACATTGCCAAGCTCAAGGTGGGTACCGCGTCCACCAATGATTTTTCTGGCAAAGGGGGGACCGAGAGTGCCAACACCTTCACCGGCTCTATCACGGCCACAGTGATGGATGTGCTGGCCAACGGTCACTTGGTGGTTGCAGGTGAAAAACAAATTGGCGTTAACCAGAATGTTGACGTGCTGCGCTTCTCTGGGACGATTGACCCTCTTTTGATTCAACCCGGCAATCGCATCAATTCAACACAAGTCGCCAATGCACGCATTGAGTCCAAGGGCCGGGGCGCTCAAGCTGAAGCACAAACAGTAGGCTGGCTTTCCCGGTTCTTTTTCAGCGTTTTGCCCTTCTAAAGATATTGAAAATTGTTCCGTACAGGACACTTTATGAACGACAGCCCCAAGCACTCACACCGTTGCAATTTCAGCACTTTGGCTGTAGTGTGGCTGCTTTTTTTTACCTTTTTTTCGCCTTTCACCCAAGCCAGCCGCATCAAGGAAGTAGCCGCAGTAGAGGGTGTTCGTAGTAATCAGTTATCAGGCTTTGGTCTGGTGGTGGGCTTAGACGGCACGGGCGACCAGACCACACAAATGCCTTATACCGCCCAAGGAATCACAAATTACCTGCAGCAACTTGGCATCACCCTGCCTGCAGCCTCGGTGTCGCAACTGCAACTGAAAAATGTTGCCGCTGTGCTGGTGACCGCCCAACTGCCTGCTTTTGCCCGTCCGGGTCAAGCCATTGATGTCAACGTTTCCTCCATTGGCAATTCAAAATCGTTGCGCGGGGGCATGCTTATAGTGACACCACTTAAGGGGGCAGATGGCGAGATTTATGCGCTGGCCCAGGGCAATTTAATCGTAGCCGGTGCAGGTGCTGCCGCTGGTGGCAGCAAAGTTCAAATCAATCACCTGAGTGCGGGGCGCATTCCCAACGGAGCCCAGGTAGAGCGCGCAGTACCTACCACGCTGCTTGAAGGTACCAGCATCAACCTGGGACTTGAGGCCTCTGACTTTCAAACCGCACGCAAGGTTGCAAAAGCCATTAACAAACGCTTTGGCGAAGGTTCTGCGCGTGCTCTGGATGGCCGCACCGTCAAAGTGAATGCCCCCACCGAGTCAGACGCAAGGGTCTCATTCATTGCCGAACTTGAAGAACTACCGCTCGAGTCATCGATACCCGCAGCAAAGATTGTGATAAATGCCCGTACGGGCTCCATTGTATTGAACCAGGCGGTTACGCTGGGAGCCTGCGCCATTGCCCACGGTAATTTATCGATCAGCATCAGTTCTACCCCAGTGATCAGCCAGCCAAACGCTTTATCGCAGGGACAAACGGTGGTCACCGAAAAAGCCTCCATCCAGATACGGCAAGAGCCAGGTATGCTGATACAACTCCCTGCTGCACCCCAACTCTCTGATGTAGTGCGGGTCTTGAATATGCTGGGCGCTACACCCCAGGATTTGCTGGCTATTTTGCAAGCCATCAAGGCAGCGGGTGCCCTGAATGCTGAGCTAGAGGTCATTTGAAATGAGCTTCGCC
The DNA here is from genome assembly GCA_903840825.1 of uncultured beta proteobacterium. Classification (GTDB taxonomy): domain Bacteria; phylum Pseudomonadota; class Gammaproteobacteria; order Burkholderiales; family Burkholderiaceae_C; genus Rhodoferax. The sequence continues at coordinate 7,415 of CAIMHL010000596.1, read as the reverse complement.
CCTATTTCAAAAGGCAGCGACTCGCTGGCAGCCGATGCGCGCTCACTTAACCATCTCAAAATGCAGGCGGGCTTGAAAACACCAGAAGCCATTCAAGAGGCGGCCAAACAGTTTGAATCCTTGTTTATGCGTGAGCTCATCAAAAGCATGCGCGAAGCCACCATGAAATCAGGACTTTTAGACAGCCCCGGTGGTGATTTGGGGGCTGACATGCTGGATCAGCAATTTGCAGTTCAGATGTCAGGACGTCCAGGTGGTTTATCAGAGCTGATTGCCAAGCAACTTACCCGCCAAATGGAAAATCCAGACCCTGGCGGAGTTGAGCCTTCGGCAAGACCAACAGAGCCCCCTATCAGTGCAATGAGAAAAGCTTCCTCGCTGGCGGCCTACAGTGCACAAAGCAGCCCACCCGCAGGCCACTCAAAACAAGCCAGCTTTGTAGCCACGCACGCTGAGGCAGCCAGCAAAGTAGCCAAGTCAAGTGGTATTCCGTCCAATTACATGCTGGGCCAGGCAGCCCATGAAACCGGCTGGGGGAAGAAAGAAATCAAACAAGCCGATGGCTCACCGTCCTTTAACCTGTTTGGCATTAAGGCGGGCTCAAACTGGACCGGCCGCGTCGCTGAAGTTACCACCACAGAGTATGTTGATGGCGTTGCACGAAAAACAGTCGCTAAATTCAGAGCCTACGACTCATACGAATCGTCTTTCAAGGACTATTCACAACTCATCACCAAGTCCCCACGTTATGCACAGGCCAGTCAGCAAACAGGTTCAGCGCAGGCGTTTGCCAACAGTCTGCAAAAAGCAGGCTACGCCACAGACCCTGATTACGCTGCCAAGCTCAGCCGGGCCATTCAAATGACGTCGCAACTGCAACGTCAGCAGGCTTAAGGTTAGCGCATATGAGCGGCATGCTTGACATAGGCACCCGGGCCCTAAAGGCTAATCAGGTGGCCATACAGACTGCAGGCAACAATATTGCCAACGTCAACACACCGGGCTATTCGCGCCAATCAGTAGTGATTCAAAGTATGGCGGGGCAGTTTTCCGGGTCAGGCTACTACGGCAAAGGTGTCGAGGTTTTAACGGTGCAACGCAACCACAGTGAATTCTTGACGCGCCAGGCAGCGCAATCGGGCGCAATTTCGGCAGGCGATACCCGACGAATGGAGCAACTCAAGCAACTGGAAGACATTTTTCAAGGAGGTCCATCGGCTATTGGTGCGTCAGTGAGTGACATGCTCAACGCATTCTCTGACGTGGCAAGCGCTCCGACAGACCTGACAGCCCGCACCGTGGCCCTGAGCTTGGCGAATGAAATGACGGCCCGATTTCGCATGGCTTCAAGCCGTCTTAATGACTTGAAGCTGGGTGCGCAAAGTCAACTTAAAGAAGCTTTATCGGCAGTCAACAGCCTGACCGGGCGTATTGCTGCGGCTAACGAGGTTATTGCTCGGGCGCAGGGATCTGGCCAATCACCCATTGATCTTCTGGACCAACGCGACCAGCTCATCAATGCGCTCAATCAATTCATACAAACTTCCAGTGTTTCGGCAGACGATGGCACCGTCAGCATTTTTGTGGCGGGCAGCCAGCCGTTGGTTTTGGGGAAATCAGCGCGCCCCTTAACCTTGTCGAACGACGAGTTTCAAGATCCGGCCAAAACAAAACTCATCTTTAAAAGCGGGGCTGACAGCATCACGATTGAAGAGGCAACTTTGGGAGGTGGCCAGATCGCGGGCCTGCTGCGTTTTCAAAATTCAGACCTGGTGGATGCAACCAATCTATTAGGACGCATGGCCCTGGCCATTGGCACCGTAGCGAACGACCAACACCGGCTGGGTTTTGACCTAAAGGGGCAACCAGGAAGTGATTTATTCACCCTGAGTGGTGTGCCTAACGCGCTGCCCTCTGCGCGAAATGCAGGGTCTGCAACGTTGCAGGTGGCCGTGCAGACCCTGCCATCCACAGGAGCTACCGCCTTGGTCGCCTCCAACTATGAGATCAACTTCAGCAGCACCAGCTCGGGCAGCATCACCCGATTGTCGGATGGCAGAGTCAGCGAATTCTCCAGCACATCACCTTTGACGATTGATGGTTTGAACATCACCGTGAGCTCAGGCTCTCTAGCTTCAGGTGACCGTTATTTGGTGACACCCTATAGCGTGGCTGCTGCTTCAATAAAAACTGCATTTGTTTCACCAACGGCTTTAGCCATGTCCGACGCCGTCCAATATGCTGGCACCAACTCAGGCAACGCGACAGCATTGATGGCCTTGCGCGATCTCGCCTTGTTTGACGGCGCTGCCACCACCGATGGTTATGCCAGTGCAATGGCAGAAATTGGGGTCAAAGTACAGAGTGCGACTTACACAGCAGCAGTCTCCAAGTCTATTGCAGACAACATCGAAAAAGACCGTACCAGTGTTTCTGGTGTCAACCTCGATGAAGAAGCGGCCAAGCTTCTGCAATACCAACAGTCCTATCAAGCCTCGGCAAAAATGCTTCAAATCTCACAAAGCATTTTCGACACGCTGCTGCAGACGATCAGCCGTTAACCCCCTCCCACGATCACACCAGGAAATAATTATGCGTCTGGGCTCTGCCAACTCCTATGACAATTCGCTGAAAAATATTGCCTTGCGGCAAGCTGACCTCTCCAGCCAGCAAGAGAAACTCACTTCAGGAAAAAAAATCAATCGACCCAGTGATGACCCTACCGGGGCTTCTCAGGCTGAGCGATCTTTGACTCGAATGGCGCGAATTGCCACTGACCAGCGTGCACTGGAGGTACAAAGCAGCGCCATAACATTGGCCGAGTCAGCATTGGGTGACGCCACAAGTCTGGTGCAAGGTCTGCGGGACCTGGTGGTAAGTGCAGGCAACGGCACCTATACAGCCACAGACCGCGCCACCATCGCCATGCAAATGCAGGGCCTGCGCGACCAGTTGTTTACTATTGCCAACCGGACTGACGCCAATAACAAACCCTTGTTTGGCGGCCTAGGGAGCGATGCCATCCCCTTTTCTGAGACAGCGGGGGGGGTTGTCTTCAATGGCTTGCCGGGCCAGGCCAGCAGCACCGACACCACGGTACCTGGTGTTATGGATGGCCAAGCCATCTGGATGAGCGTCGCCACAGACCCTGGCAACCCCGCGAGCACAAAAACCAATTTATTCAAGCTTCTCGACGATGCTATTACCGGCATCAAAAGCACCACTGCAACGGGCACGGCCATCAGTCAAACCGTAAGCCTGGCCCTGTCACAAATCGATGACGGGCTGGACCAGATTCAATCCGCTCGCGGCCAGGCAGGAGCTTGGCTTAACCAGGTTGACAGCATCTCCAGCACTCAGCAGGGGCGCATCCTGTCACTGGCGGCCGAAAAATCAAGAGCCGAAGATATTGACATGGTTACAGGTATTTCTGATTTTCAAAAAATGCAAACAGGTTATCAGGCGGCCTTGCAGTCCTATGCCCAGGTTCAAAAGCTCTCTCTCTTCAATTACATCAGCTAACACCATGGTTCACACTATTCTTGGCGACATCACTCTTGGTTATCAACTGCTGTGGAACCCCTTGCGCCAACTCGGCGGCATTCACTTATTTGTAGGCACCGAGGACGACACACATGTTGATGCCCCGCACTTACTCAAATCGCTTGGCTTGCTGTGGTCAGAGCAGGCGCCCCTGCTTATTTTGTCGATCAAATCCCACACACTTTTGTGCGACTTGCTGGATTTACCCATGCTGCCCAACATTTGCCTGGAAATTGCCCAAGAACACCTTGCTGATCCTGTCATGGTCCGACGCGTCCATATGGCACACCTGCATGGCATGATGATGGTCTGGCGCGGTAACCCAGGGGAACGTGTGAGTGCGGGACTTGCCCATTGCTTCAAACGGCAGATGGTTAACCTGACCGCTGCCGAAGCCCTGATGAGCTTGCGCGTGTCTCTGCGCCGGCACAACAACGATGAGCCCGTGCAGCTCAGCCGCCCCGCGAGTCCGGTGGTGGCTGACCAAATTTACGAGTCTGTCGCCAGCCATCTTCTGGCTGAGCACTGCCTAGACGAACAAGGCGCCTGGGGCGTGGCCGGTTGGCCCTCCGAGGAGGTTTTGCTGGGCTACCGCCACCAGAGAATCCAGCCTGGGCGCCAGTCGATTATTCGCCTGGTTGAGGCGATTGATGCCGACCATGCCACGGACCACATTGAGCACATCCTCAGCCATGACCCGATTTTGTTTTATCGCTTCTTGCGCTACGCCAACTCGGCCTGCCTGAGCTTGCGTGTTGAGATTGATTCCTTGCGGCACGCCTTGATGGTGCTGGGCGTGTCTTTGCTTCGATCGTGGTTGCTGGAGCAATTGCCGCATGCCAGCAGTGACATGAACTTGCAGCCAGTCAGGGCCGCCATGGTGATTCGCTCCGATTTAATGGCGCAGCTCCTCGATGTCGGTGATGGCGACGATTTGCGCCGTGAAATCTACCAGTGCGGGCTTCTCTCACAGATCGATTTACTGCTGGGCGAACCTCTGGAGTCGGCCTTGGCCCGCCTCCCCCTGTCGGTGCGGGTGACTTCGGCCATCCTGAAGCAGGACGGCCCCTATTCGCCTTACCTTGAGGTGGCGACGGCGCTGGAGTCGTCCCACACACAGACCACGCGGCGCCTTTGCCAAACGCACCATCTTGAGCTGGAAACAGTCAACCGCGCGCTCTTGCGTACCCTCAGCAACCCCCAAGACCCGTTTGCCAAGGGGCACTTCCTGGCCTGAGTTTGGCGCTGGGAATAGTCAGGTAAAGTCAGACGCTTGTGCGCTTTGACTCTTTATGAACTCCGCTGAATTAACCGCCCTCTTGGTGCTTTGCACCGCCTCAAGCTTTACGCCAGGCCCCAACACCACCTTATCTACTGCACTGGCGGCCAATTTGGGGTTCAAACGGTCGCTTCGTTTTGTCTGCGCCGTGCCGGTCGGCTGGGGGCTATTGTTCAGCTTGTGTGCAGGAGGCGTGGGCGCCGTGGTGGTAGCGCTGCCGCCTTTGCGGCTGGGTATTCAGGCGGTTGGCATTGCTTATTTGCTGTGGCTCGCTTTCAAACTGGCAAGGTCCAACGCGCTCGCGCAAGCCGATGAAGCACAACTCAATGTCACCTTTTTGCAGGGCGTGTTGCTGCAGTTTTTCAACATCAAGGCCTGGATGCTCGCGCTCACCGTGGTGGCCGGTTGGCTGGCCGGGCATGAAGATGCGCTGGCCCGCTTTGCGGTGATCCTGCCCCTGATGCTGGCCTTTGGTTTTTTCAGCAATCTGCTCTACGCGCTGATCGGCTCACTCTTGCGGCACTGGCTGAGCGGCCCCGACAACACCTATCAGCGGCTGCGCTGGTTTAACCGCCTCATGGCTGGCGTGCTGGTGGCCACGGCAGCCTGGATGGCCACTTTTTAGCCCAACAGCATGCAAAAATCGTTCCCTGACATTCGCAACGGCTTGTGGCTGGGCGCCTTGGGCATCACCATTTTTGCCCTGACGCTGCCCATGAGCCGCCTGGCCGTGGGCACGCCGGAGGCACCTCAGATGTCGGGCATTTTCCTGGCGAGCGGGCGGGCCGTGATTGCGGCGGTGTTGTCGGCCATTTTCCTGTTGGCCTCCCGCGCGCCCTGGCCGCGACGGGCGGACTGGCTGCCCCTGGGCGTGGTCGCGTTGGGGGTGGTGTTCGGTTTCCCCCTTTTTACCTCGATTGCCATGCGCTACGTAGAAGCCGTGCACGCCAGTGTGATTGTGGGCGTGCTGCCTCTAGCCACTGCGCTGGTGGGCGCTTGGCTGCACCGTCAGCGCCCCTCAGGTGGGTTTTGGCTGTGCGCCGGGCTGGGTACCGCACTGGTCGTGTGCTTTGCGGTGTTGCGCTCGGGTCAAGCGGGCTTGCAACTGGCCCCTGCTGACCTGCTGTTGCTCGCGGGCATGGCCTGTGCCGCGGTGGGCTACGGCTTTGGTGCTCGGCTGTCGCAACACATGCGCCCGGACTACGTAATTTGCTGGGCGCTATTGATTTCTTTACCGCTTAATCTGCCGCTAGCTTATATTGAGTATCCGCTAACCGCTATCAAAATTGAGGCTTGGCTGGCCTTTGGCTACGTCGCGGTGTTCTCGATGTGGCTGGGCTTTTTTGCCTGGTACAGGGGCCTGGCGCTGGGCGGCACGGTGCGGGTAAGCCAGGTGCAACTACTGCAACCTTTTTTAAGCATGCTGTTTGCCATCCCCGTGCTGGGCGAATCGCTTGACCTGCTGACCGCCGGTTTTGGCCTGGCGGTGATGGCCGTGGTTTTTATTGGTCGCAAAATGCCGGTCTCTGCACCTTCCTCGCCACCAAGCACCTGACACGCCTGGTCAACGACAACAACAAACCCATTTACCCTCGAATCACGCCATGAACACTCCCCTGCACTCCACCCAGTGGCTCTTGGCCCGCCGCGCCGCCAAGATGAACCCCTCCGTGATCCGCGAGATCCTGAAGGTCACAGAAAAACCCGGCATCATCAGCTTTGCAGGCGGCCTGCCCTCCCCCAAAACCTTTCCGGTGGCCGAGTTTGAAGCCGCCTGCGCCAAGGTGTTGCGCGACGACCCGCACGCTGCCTTGCAATACGCCGCCAGCGAAGGCTTTGCGCCGCTGCGCGAGCAAGTGGCCGCCATGCTGCCTTGGAACGTGGACCCCGCCCAAGTACTCATCACCACCGGCTCACAACAAGGGCTAGACCTGGTCGCCAAAGTGCTGATTGATGCTGAGAGCAAAGTGCTGGTCGAATCGCCCACCTATTTGGGCGCCGTGATGGCCTTTGCGCCGATGGAGCCGAATGTGGTCAGCGTGGGCAACGACGCAAACGGCGTGGATGTGGCCGACCTGCGGGCCAAAGCCGCAGATGCGCGCTTTATGTATGTGCTGCCCAATTTTCAGAACCCCACCGGTCGCACCATGACCGAGCAAGGCCGCGCCGACCTGAGCCGCGAAGCAGAGCGCCTGGGCCTGCCCCTGATTGAAGACAACCCCTACGGCGACCTGTGGTTTGACACCCCGCCACCAGCACCCCTGACCGCGCGCAACCCTGACGGCTGCATTTACCTGGGCTCGTTCTCCAAAGTGCTGGCGCCGGGCTTGCGCTTGGGCTTCATCGTGGCACCCCAAGCGGTTTACCCCAAGCTGCTGCAAGCCAAGCAAGCCGCCGACCTGCACAGCCCCGGCTTCAACCAGCGCCTGATCTCCGAGGTGATGAAAGGTGGGTTTCTGGACCGCCATGTGCCCACCATTCGCGCCTTGTACAAGTCGCAGCGCGACGCCATGCTGGAAGCCCTGGCCCGTGAATTCCCGGCTGGCGATGCGGAGTCAAGCCTGACTTGGAACTCACCCGCAGGCGGCATGTT
>CAIMHL010000595.1 GCA_903840825.1 uncultured beta proteobacterium | reverse complement strand
GGGCCTTGGCCATGGAATTTGGCCTAATGAGGAGGCTGCCTCTTGGGGTGTGACACGTTGGCTTAATGGTGATATCCAGTCGGGTAACTTGCGATTGCTGCAGCAAGCTGGCGGCACGCCCGACATGGTCTACCACCTTGCCGGTGGCTCGTCAGTAGGCGTAGCCATTGCCAATCCGCGCGAAGATTTTTTTCGCACCGTGGCAACCACCGCCGAACTGCTGGAATGGATGCGCGTCGATGCGCCGCAGGCACAATTGGTTGCCGTTTCCAGTGCTGCAGTCTATGGCTCGGGCCATGATGGTTCCATTACTGAAGACGCTCCGCTAACACCGTTTTCTCCTTACGGGCATCACAAACGAATCATGGAAGAGTTGTGCCGATCCTACGCCGCAAGCTATGGCTTGCGGGTGTCCATCGCACGACTGTTTTCTGTGTATGGTGCCGAACTCAAAAAACAGCTGCTGTGGGACATGTGTGTGCGCCTTGCAGCCGGCAGGCAGCCGCTTGTGCTTGGCGGGAGCGGCAATGAGCTGCGCGACTGGACCGATGTGCGGGACGTGGTCCGCGCATTGGACTTACTCTCTGCGCAGGCAAGCGCTGAGGTGGTGACCATCAATGTTGGCACGGGAACTGGATGCAGCGTGCAACAGATTGCAATCAGCATCGTGAGGCACTGGCCGCTGCCTGACGCTGGAGAAGTCCTGCATTTTTCGGGCCAATCCCGGCCAGGCGATCCATTCAGCTTGGTGGCGAACGCCAGCCGACTCAATAAGCTTGGCTTCGTCTGGGAGGTCCCCGTCGAAGATGGGCTGGCCGCCTATGTCCGGTGGTTCCAGGACCAAAGTGAAGCGCCGCAGTGATCCGAGTTGCATTCACCCTGATTGGTGACAAGAACGGGACCGGTGGTTACAACTATCTGCTCAACCTCGTTCGCGCGCTCGCCGAGCATGTGCCTGACCGTGTGCAGCCAATATTGTTTTTTGGCACTGACATTGAGGAAAAAGATGCGGCGCCTTTCGAGCATATCGCTGGCGCCGTGGTTACACGCCATGCAGCGTTCAATGAAGCGAACAAAGCACGGCGGTTGCGACAGGCGCTGCTTACAGGTCGCGATCAGGCGGCAGCAAGCGCTTTTGCTACGCAGGACATAAACGTCGTTTTTGAGGCCGCTCAGTTTTATGGCTGGCGCTTCCCCGTGCCGGCGGTGGCTTGGATCCCTGATTTTCAACACCGCTACCTGCAACATTTATTCGACTTTAAAGCCTACTGGAAGCGGGAGATCGGATTTAGGGCGCAAATCCTGAGCGGTCGTCAGGTCATGTTGAGTAGTGACGATGCAAGGCAGGACTGTGAACGGTTTTACCCCACTACCCACGGCCGCACACATGTTGTACGTTTTGCGGTGCCAGCCGCGAACGACATAGATGCGGTAGCCGCACGCTCTGTCGTGGATAGTTATGGACTTCCAGAAACATTTTTTTTCTTGCCAAATCAGTTTTGGATACATAAGAATCACGAGTGTGTCATTCAGGCGCTTAGGATATTGAAAGAAAGAGGGAGGGAAGTGGTGGTTGCGGTAACAGGTAAGCAGACTGATCCGCGTGACCCAAAGCACTTTCCAAGGCTTCAGCAATTAATCAAATCAAACGGTTTAGAGCAGAACTTTCGAGTGTTGGGCTTGATTCC
>CAIMHL010000594.1 GCA_903840825.1 uncultured beta proteobacterium | reverse complement strand
GGAACCTCGGTCAATATTTGTTTTTCAAGCGCAAACGGTGTGTTCATCAAATTTACCGAATCGCCCCGCTCTTTACTGAACCCAACGGTCTCTCGCACGAGCGCTGTCATTTTTTCTAGTTGTTGATCGGTCAAAGCGACCGTAGTTACTTTGCCTTTGGTATCCGTGACCGACTGGTGGTTCACCACCACTGCTGCGCTCACCCGCTTGACCAGACTCGTGCCACCCTTGACCATTTTTATGGTTTTGTCGACTTCGTAGTTGGTCGTCGATTCGCGTTTGGTCCCGGTGTTGGTGGTCGTGCTGGCTGTCGATAATGTTTGTGCAGCCCCATTAATTGGGGCCGTACTCGGTGCCGGCGGTTGATTGCTTGCAGCGCCTGGCACGCCTGAGGGTAAAGCGCCTTGTCCGTTCGTGCTCTCGCTCGTTTGCTGACTGCGAATAGTGGTGGATTCCGGCTTATGCGATTCTGAAGTGGACTCTGATTGGGTGAAATCCAGTTCAGCCGTCACTTGCGCCTTGACGTTTCCACGTCCCACCACAGGCTCCAGAATATCCAGAATTCGGCGGGTGTACTGCTGCTCAATTTGCTGAATAATTTGCAACTGCTGCGTATCAGCGCCACCACCTGCCCCAGCTGCGCCGTCACCCTCTGTTGAGCTTGACAACAACTTGCCAGTATCGTCAAGTACGCTGACAGAATTCGACTGCATTTCTGGCACGCTCGACGATACCAGGTGGATGATGCCCGCCAACTGCGAACGGTCCAATGTGCGCCCGACATTGAGCCCCACCACCACCGATGCAGTGGGTTTTTGTTGCTCCCGAAAAAACCCGTTTTGATTGGGCAAAGCCAGATGGACTCGCGCACTCTGCACAGACGACAGGGCTTGAATAGAGCGCGTCAATTCACCCTCTAGACCTCTTTGAAACGCAAGACGCTCCTGAAACTGGGTCATCCCAAAACGGTTGGCATCAATGGACTCAAAACCACCCACAGCACCTTTGGGCAAGCCTTGCGAGGCCAGCCGCAACCGGGTGTCATAGACCTTGTCAGCAGGCACCAAAATAGCACCGCCACCATCCGCATGCTTGTACGGAATATTCATCTGTGTCAATTGGGCCACGATGGCTCCACCATCCTTGTCAGCGAGGTTGGCGTACAAAACACGCCATTCAGCCTGACGCCCCATCACGAGACCAATGACACCAATCGCGACAAACAGGGCGATCGCCAGGCCCATACGCATTTTTTGTTTTGCAGTGAGACCCGAAAATCTTTGCGCTGCGGTGGGATTAACAGAAATTGCTGTGTTGGCAGGCTGCATGTTGCTCATTTTTAGAAGGCACGAATTAGCGCCTTGGATAAATGATTATTCGATGTTCCTGCCCCTGCGTTGAGGTGAAAAGCCCGCTTTTTATGAGCTACTTCAAAAGGCTGGCCTCACCCTTACATCGGTAGCATCAGCCAACGCATTTATTAGAGCCAGCCTACCCATGGACCTCAAACTTACCCCCACGAAAATGCCTTTGGCCTCGGCCATAGGCCAGTCGTCACGTCTGGGCACCAAACCCGATGTTGGCGGCCTGGAAGACAGCTTTTCCGGTGCCTTGAGTAGTGCACTCAAATCTGTCAGCGCCAGTCAAAATCAATCAAGCAACATGCAGCGCGAAGTTCAATTGGGCAACCCTAAAGTCAGCCTTGAAGAAACGATGGTTTCTATACAAAAGGCCCAAATCGGGTTTCAGGCAGCATTGCATGTGCGTAACCGCATGGTGCAGGCCTACACCGACATCATGAACATGCAAGTCTGACACCGTCACCCTGGGCTCAATGCAGCGTCAGTGCGGACTCACAAAATTGCGTTGCACCCTGCTCATTCCAAGGCTCAGCAAGAAATCTAATCAGTGCATCGTTCTGCAAAATTCGCTGCATGATTTGAATTTTTTCAGTTTGCTGCCCAGGCAACAGCATTTCGCTCGAAGCGCGTGCCCGCAGTTGCTCGATCAACACGGCGCAAGCGCCCTCGTAGCGAACCACTTGCTCCCAGTCTTCCAATTTGGCCGCATTGAGCATCTTTCGGCTACTGTCCTCAATGGCTTTGTAGTAGTCAATCAGCATAGGTTACTCTCTTGGTGGGTTCATGTTCGGGCAGGGGCTTAATGAGCAACTTGAGCACTGATGCCTTTCCAGCCATCCGCCAAAGGCTCAATCACCCGAAGCACATCAAGCAAGGGCGCCTCAGAATTTTGCAGGTTGGCCTGTGTTAGGCGAACAAGACAGAAACTGTACATACGGCTTAGGTTATCGGCCAATACGCCGCCGTCCTTTAAGTTCAAGGCGGGCTTAAGCCCCTCATCAATGATACGAACCGCTTTTTGAATGGACTCACCCTTGGCAGAAATATTTCCGGCTTGGATGGCCAGGCGAGCAGCGCCCACATTGCGCAATAAATTCTCAAAGAGCATATTGACGAGCTGATGTGGACTGCCTTCGCTGACAGATGTTTCCAGACTAACGCGTTTGTAGGCAGACGCTGAGCGAGAACTGACTGAGGTAAACATGATGCTCTCCAATAAAGTTGTTATTAGAGTTATCGGCGTTTTTCACCCAAACTCAAGCTCTATTTATTGTGCAGCAGCTTCATACTGAATGATGAATGAAGACGGCTATCACCCCTGCAAGCCTCAGGCCGTGGACTTATTCCAGGTTGTGACCTGCTGCGTCACATACGCATTAAGGGCATTCAGGTTGGCCATTTGACTGTCAAGCGCGCTGTATTGCTTGCGCAGGCGCGCCTCAAACAAGGTGGCATGCGCAGTGACCTTGGTTTGAGATTCGGTATTGCGCACCAACTCATTGTTAAAAGCAGTTAAACGTGTTGATATTGAACCGCGCGTCGCCAACACGCCGGCGCTCAGGTCTTTGAACTTGAGTGCAAAGCCGTTGGTAAGCGGATCATTGTTGTCTTGGGTAAACAACTGCTGCAACTGGGTACCGTTGTTAGCTGAAACACTGAGCTTGGCGGTGCTAATCGTCAAAGACCCATTCAGTTGCCGCTCAATACCAATGTCTGATAAGCGCTGCGAACTCGCCCCCAAACTGAAGGACCCCGCCATACTTCTCAGTACGTTTTGTAAGCCTGCAATACTGGAGTCGCCCTGAAAGAGTGCGGCTGTTTTGTTGGCTGAGTCGTACTTGGTTAAGTCAGCCAAATTTTGACTCAAGGTGTTGAATGCCGCTACAAAATCAGTAATATTTTTGACCGCAGGCGTGACATCTTCACTGATCGACATGGCAAGCGAGGCCCTGACCGGTGCGCTAGACCCGTAACCCACAGTGGTGGTGGCTAGTAAATTGATGCTGACGCCCGTCATATTGGCCGACAAGGTGTTGGTCGCAGACTTGACCGGGATCCCATTGATGCGGGCCTTGGCATCTTGTGCATACTGCACCGGCGCGTCCGAGGCTGCCATTCCCTTGGTTGGGCTTAGCTCGGGGTCGAACACCAAGCTACCCAATGCGGATTCAGCAGACTGAACCCTGAAACCCGAGGCCTCTCCCGTGAGCTTGGAGGTCAAAACCAATCGGTCATTCACCCCGTCGTTAAAAACCGAGGCCACCACGCCTGTTTTGGCGCTGTTAATTTTGCTGGCAATCACACTCAGGCTGTCAGCAGCGTCAATAGTCACCACCACCGCATCGGCAGCAACCGCAGTAAAGTGACTGCCCGCAGCGCTCCAGGTGCCCAACTGAACCTGCAAGGTCCCGGCGCCCAGCTTAGTACCTGTTGCCACGCCTACTGATACTGCCACCTGCTGGCTGGCCAGTGCATCCACGTCGAGGGTGAATTTTCCGGCTACCGCCACGCCCGTAGCGGTGATAGTGGCCGCGCTGGTATTGCTACTGGCGGCATTACGGGCGCTCCAGGCGCTGGGCGATGAGATTCGGGTAGCCACATCGCCAAGCGCAGCAAACTGGGTTTTAATTTGAGACAGCGCCGAGACCTGGTTCCCGATCTTGGTCGCTTTTGTGGCCAAGCTCGTGATGGGCATCTTTTCAATGGCCACCAACTGGGTCACGATACTATTGACATCAATGCCACTGCCCAAGCCTACGGAGGAAATTGTTGCCATGACGGCCCCCTGTTCAAACGCTAATCGGAAATTTTGACAGGGCAGGAAAAAACTTAAGCCCAAAGAAGCACTATTTTTTCAGATGCAAAAAAACGGCAAAGGGGTTGGACCGCTTTACCGTTTGTTAGCTGCACGCCCAAACCGGCATGCGCTAATTTAGTTACGCTTAGCGCAGCAAGGCCATCACACCTTGGGGCAACTGGTTGGCTTGGGCCACCATCGCTGTACCCGCTTGCTGCAAGACTTGGGCACGAGACAAGTTGGCTGTTTCTGCGGCAAAGTCGGTGTCCATGATGCGGCTCTTGGCAGCGGATTGGTTCTCTACTGAATTCTGCAAATTGCTGACGGAGTAACCTAAGCGATTTTCCACGGCACCCAAATCAGCACGCATGTCATTCACGCTGGTGAGTGCTGCATCAAGTACAACAATTGCTTTTGTAGATTGAGAAGCCGAGGTTAAAGTGGTTTTTTGAACCGGATCAGCTAACGATGCTGTGGCAGCTGTATCGGATGCGGTCTTGGCAGTAGCAGCAGTCGTTACAGCAGTTGCTGCCGCCGTAAGGTCTGCAGCTAAACCTGTTGACGCGGCCAAAGCGGCCGTAGTTACGACGGCTGCATCAGCTGTTACTGTCGTTGCCAAAGTCGATGCGGCCGTGGCGGCCAACGCAGCAGCAGTTCCAGCCGGAACACCTTTCAATGTGTTGGCGACAGTTTGCAGATCTGTTTTTGGAATAGATATTTGCTGGCCCAAGCCTGATTGAGCGCCCACTTGTATCGCAGTAGCTGCACTTGATGATGACAGGACACTAGTGCCATTAAACTGAGTATCAGTCGCAAGACGTGTAACTTCTGTACTAAGCGCCTGATACTCCTTGTTTAACGATGCAGAGTCATTTGCAGTATTGGTTTCGTTCGCCCCCTGTACGGCCAGTTCACGCATTCGTTGCATGACATCAGTAGCATTAGCGAGAGCACCGTCTTTGGTTTGCGCCAAAGAGATACCGTCATTCGCATTGCGCACAGCTTGCGACATACCGCGAATTTGTGCGTCCATTTTTGTAGCAATCGACAGACCTGCGGCGTCGTCCTTGGCGCTGTTAACCCGCAGACCCGAAGAGAGGCGTTGCATAGAGGTGGCCAGCGAAGCCTGTGACTTGCTCAGGTTGTTCTGAGCGTTCAGAGAACTGAGGTTGGTGTTGATGAGTGACATTTAAAGCTCCTGTATAGCGACCGTGTTGAGGGGGGTGAAGTGGTACTGAGATTAAATTGGGTTCGACCAATCTAAAGCGAAATAAACAAGCCGCTTAACCGCTATTTCAGAAATATTTAGGATTCTTGTAAGAATTTCCCTTACAAGGTATTCGAAGTTCACCGACACACCAAACAGCCATTTACCGATTCAAGTTCAGAGAAACGGGGTTCAAAATCGACACATCGCAGCCCAAACGGGGTGTTTAACACAGGAGCCCAACATGACCGACGAACAACTAAGCACAGAAATAAGAGACGCCAACCTGACATATCTCATGTTGGCCCAAAACATGATTCGCAAAGACAAGGTTGAAGCACTTTTTCGCTTGGGCATTTCCGAAGAATCTGCCAATTTAGTGGCGGCCTTGTCTGCGGCACAAATCCTGAAGATCTCGTCTGGCAATATGTTGCTGTGCAACTTTCGGGTTAGCGACGATATTGTGTGGAATTTACTCACCAACCACACACCAAGCAAAGTAGACAACAATGCCACCACCAAATTGCACGCCAGCATTTTGATGGCCGGTCGTTACGCAGAAGCAATGTAAGAGGAGAACACCATGGCAGCTAAAAGTGTATTGAATGATTCCCAACAAGTCGGCCGTGCCGTCGCCCTGATCCAACTGGGTGCGCGCCTGCAGGTACTGGAAAGCGAAACCGATCTGTCATACGAGCGCTTGCTGCGCCTGTACAAAGAAGTGGCTGGTCGCTCACCCTCCAAAGGACAATTGCCATTTTCTACCGACTGGTTTCTGACCTGGCAGCCCAATATTCATGCATCTTTGTTTTTGAATACTTATGAATACCTCACCAAAGCCAGCCCGCTGGAAGATATTGACGCCGTGATGAAAGCCTACCGACTTTACAGCGAGCAAATTGCTTCGTGTGGTGTAGAACCCCTGCTGTCCATCACCCGTGCCTGGCGCCTGGTGAAGTTTGTTGACAACAACATGCTGTCCATGACCAAGTGCTCAAAATGCGGCGGCCACTTTGTGACTGAAGCTTATGAAAATTCAAAGCACTTCGAGTGTGGACTCTGCGCACCACCTGCGCGTGCAGGTAAAGGAACCGGTGCCGGTGGTATTCTGCTTCACTAAATTATTGCTTATCAAACCGTGATGTAAGGGCCTCTTGAGGGCCCTTTTTCTTTTTTAGGTTATCTGCAGGTTTCATAAAATTTATTGAAATTCACGAAAGACTTAATTCGCCATGAAACCCTTCAAATTGACCCGCTAAGCCCATGATAGTAATTGTTGGCTACGCTGTCTCCATGGGCTGCATCTTTGGAGTTTATATATTCCACGGTGGCAACATCAAGGTTGTTCTTGAAGCCTTGCCATTTGAATTAATTACTATTTTTGGTGGCGCTTTGGGGGCCTTTGCTGTGAATAATCAGCCCAAAGTGCTCAAGGCCACTCTCAAACTCATACCACAGGCTCTCAAAGGCTCGAAATACACCAAAGCGCGCTACCTCGACCTCATGGCCTTGCTGTATGACCTTCTCCAAAAGGCACGCAAGGAAGGACTCATGGCGATAGAGAAAGATGTTGAAGACCCCCATAGCTCGCCTATTTTTAACAAGTACCCCAGCGTGGGCACCGATCACCATGTGGTGGAATTCATCACGGATTATTTGCGCATGATGGTTTCAGGGAACCTGAACGCCCACGAAATTGAGTCGCTGATGGACAGCGAGATTGACACCCACCATGCGGAAGCGCATGCGCCGATTGCGGCTATCGCGCGCCTGGCAGGTGCACTGCCCGCATTTGGCATCGTGGCGGCCGTGCTGGGCGTGGTGAACACCATGGGCTCGGTGGGACAACCGCCTTCGGTTTTGGGCGGCATGATTGCATCGGCATTGGTCGGAACTTTTTTGGGTATTTTGCTGGCTTATGGCGTGGTTGAACCACTGGGGGGGCTGCTGGAGCAAAAGACAGAGGATGGTGCCAAGGAACTGCAATGCATCAAAACGACGTTGCTGGCCAGCATGCAGGGCTACAACCCATCAACAGCGATTGAGTTTGGGCGAAAAGTTCTTTTCTCTACCGAGAGACCCACCTTCATTGAGCTGGAAAGCTATGTCAAGAAAAAATAACGCACTGGACGAGGCTTGACATGGCAACCGACCCTAAAAAACTCCAACCGATCATCATCAAGCGTGGCAAGAAGTGCATGCACGGCGTACACGGAGGAGCCTGGAAAATTGCCTATGCTGACTTTGTAACCGCGATGATGGCGTTCTTTTTACTCATGTGGTTATTGGGCTCAACGTCTGAGGGTGACAAAAAAGGACTATCTGACTACTTCACACAACCTCTGAAAGTGTCGATGATGGGCGGAAGTGGTGCCGGCGCCAGTAATAGCATTTTGCCTGGAGGTGGAAATGACTTGACAGCGCAGAGTGGACAATCGCGTGCAGACACCGCATCAGACCCGATACAGAAAAAGATGGCGGCTGATGCCATGAAGGCCGAGATGGCGCGTCAAGATGCCAAAAAACTCGCCGCACTCAGTGCGAAAATTCAGACGCTGATCAACAACAGCCCAAAGTTGGCTGAATACAAATCCCAAATCAGGCTGGAAAGTACCCCTGATGGATTACAGATTCAAATTGTTGACGATCAAAAACGCCCCATGTTTGACAATGGAAGCGCTACCGTCAAGACCTATATGCGAGACATTTTGCGAGAGATTGGCTCAGCACTGAACGGGGTCGAAAACAAAATTAGCTTGGACGGGCACACCGACCGTTTTATGTACAGCAACGCTGACAGAGGCTACAGCAACTGGGAACTGTCAGCCGACAGGGCCAATGCATCACGCCGGGAGTTGGCCGCCGCCGGCATGCCTGACGACAAACTGGCCCGCGTAGTTGGCATGGGCTCCAGCCTTTTGCTGGAACCCAACGAGCCTTTGAATCCGGCCAATCGAAGAATCAGCATCCTTGTGATGACCCGCGAGGCTGAAGAACGATTGCTAGGCGGTAAGCGAACCAACATTCGACCCGACCAGGGTCAAGACGCTACGGTCAGCCCATCATGAAACCCACTAACGCAACAAGTCGCCATCGGTTTGGCTGCACATCTTGTTTTAATACTATTGCCCCCGAGAGGAATTCCTATGGCCAATGAACTTCGTTTTTTGGTGGTTGACGATTTTTCAACCATGCGCCGCATTGTGCGCAGTCTCCTGAAAGAAAGCGGCTATTCAGATGCTGACGAAGCAGAAGATGGTGTTGTGGCCTTGAAGAAAATGCGCTCATCAAATTTTGACTTTGTCGTGTGTGACATCAATATGCCCAACATGAATGGATTCCAATTTCTGGATGAAGTTAAAAAAGATGAAAAGCTTAAACATATCCCGGTGTTGATGGTCACGGCTGAGGCCCGAAAAGAAGACATTCTTCTGGCCGCCAAATCAGGGGCAGCAGGCTATATCGTTAAGCCCTTCACCAAAGTCACCCTGGATGAAAAAATTAGCTTGATATTGAAAAAATTAGGATTGATATGAACACCATGACAAAGACTGAAGGGCTTAGTGCCCCAAACCATTTGATATCGTCGGACATTCACCAATCCATTGGCTTATTGACTCGTGAACTGCACAATGCGCTTAATGGCTTGGGCTTGATTGAGAAAGTCCAGGACCTGGCAGGTGAAATTCCTGATGCACAGAGCCGTTTGTCGTATATTGCTCGGCTCACTGGCGAAGCTGCCGAAAAAGTGCTCAACCGGGTGGACCAGGCCAAAGCGCAAAACGAGCACATCGCCAGCGAAACAAAGCGCATGGGCTCGCTGATAGTGCAGGACCCTGTGGCGGCAGTCGCCAAAGGCCATGTCATGAATTTTATAAATGATGTTGAAAAATCGAGCCAGATCATTGATGGTCACCTAACAGAAATCATGATGGCTCAGGATTTTCATGACTTGACCGGTCAGGTCATCGCCAAGGTGGTCCACCTTGCAGCCAACATCGAAGAGCAACTCATACAACTCCTGATACAGACTGCACCAATGGATACAAACCCCAAGGAAAAAATGGCTCAAGCGCCCGTGCTATATCAACCGTCTTTGTCGGGCCCGGTAATTTCACAAGAAGACAACAAAGACGTTGTTTGCGGTCAGTCTGAAGTGGATGATTTACTGGCCAGCATGGGGTTTTAAGCAGCCATAATTTAGCCTTTATTTTATAAGTACATGACTAAAGCCGCACTTATTACCCTTTAGTTTGGCGTCCTGCTGCAGACAATGGAGATTCACCAACCCTCTCCTCCCGATGGATTCAAGCAGTCAGGACAAAAATCTACCCGCTTCCGAAAGGAAGCTTAAAAAAGCCCGCGACGAAGGTCAGGTTTCACGTTCGCGCGAATTGACACATTTAGCCGTGTTGGGCGCCGGTGCACTGACCCTCCTGGCACTGGCTCCCGCCATGTTCAGTGCACTCAAACTGCAGCTTGGGCGGCAGTTGTCGTTTAACTTTTCAACGCTTAGTGAACCACAGACGATGCTCACCCGCTTGCAGGATATGGTGTCTTTGGGCTTGATGGGAAGTGCGGTTTTTGCAGGCATTACCGGGGTTGCCGTGGTTTTAAGCACGGTGGCGGTGGGCGGATGGGTGACTAGCCTGAAGCCAGTCGCGCCTGACTTCAGCCGAATCAGCCCCATGGCAGGTTTTGGCCGACTGTTCACCAAAGACAAGCTCACCGAAGTCGCCAAAATGTCGCTGATTACAGCCGTGCTTTTTATCCTCAGTGTGAGCTATCTAGGCGGTAGTTTTCACACCATAGCCACCTTAATACTTCAGCCATCAGTCGCTGCCATTGTCCATTTAACGCAGTGGCTCACAGAGGGTTTGGGCTTGTTACTGCTGGTTATTTTTCTGGTGGCGATGGTGGATGTCCCCTTGCAAGGG
>CAIMHL010000593.1 GCA_903840825.1 uncultured beta proteobacterium | reverse complement strand
TGTTTCACGCAGGTCGGCAAGGTAAGGTGCAACGGGGCCAAAGTAGTTGGCTTTAAGGCCAATTTGCTCAAATTCAAAGTCAAGATGGTTAAGAACCCGGGCCAAGTCTTGCTCCATGGCCGCGTACCAGTAATTGATGTGGTTGGAACGGCTGAAGTTGTAAATTTCTCGGTACAGGCTCAAAAGTATTTGGGGCGAGTTGTTGCGCATCTCTGGCGATAGTGGCTGTGTCTCAGGGCGTGTGTTGACCCCTGAAAGTTGGTCGCCTCTGCGGCGGCGGTAGTTAGGGTGAACCATCAACCGGCTCACCTCGGCCGCATCTGCTGGCGTATGCAGGGTGATGCCCGGCATCAGGTTGGGGCAATGAATTTGAAAGGGGAATGACTGATTTGCATCGGGTCGCACCAGCCGCACATAGCCTGCAATCTCTCCCTTCAAGTTGAAGGCGCCAAAATGCACGGCATGGGCATCGTATTCGTCGGACTCTTCTCTATCCGGGTAATTGTCGACCGGGAGATATTGACACTCTTCACAGTAAACCTGAAAGCGCAGCGCAAAAAATTGCGCCATCAGCGTCGGTTCTGCCTCGAACGAAATTCTGCGGCTCGAAAAATACGGGGCAAAACCTGGATGATCCGTCAAAGAGCTGGGCATATGGATACCTTTACGTCATGGTTTGCGGCTAAGCGCGAAACGATAAAGGTTCAAGTCTGCGTTTGAAAGGCTGTGCTGAACTTGCGAACCATCAAAATGGGAAGACCGCCGTGTGTGGCGGGAACGATGAAGGGATTCATGACTTGGAAGTGACGAACGTGGGGCATTTGCTGCTGAGTCACGTTGTTTTGAATGAGGTTGACGAGCCTTGACCTCACAGTCAAAAATACAAAACCTATTGTCCATGCGGGTTTCAAGAGGGGTGGTTACTCTCGAGTGACACATCAAAGTGACTCACTTGAAGCCTGAGTTTATCTGCAGAATCCGCAAATTATTCAACAGGCTACGCTACGACCACACTAAAGTGCAGAGAGGTAGCTGCCAATGCCATGACAATGGCGTTAGGTCAAGCCCCACTCACCCCAAAATAATTGAGTTAGGTAACTGAATGAAGTCTTCCCGGTTTGCTGAACTTGTGGCCCTAATAGGCTTTGTGATTGGAGGTCTCATTGCGATGAACGCACGGGGTGGCCTCCACTATCTTGGTGCCGTGATTGCATTAGGTAGTGTGGTTTGGTACTTCAAGTGGGGTATGCAGCTCTCTGGATGGGTTGGGCCAACAGAGGCGGAGCTGCATGGCAAGCTTAAGAAAATCGAAAGAGAAATTGAAGCTGTAACCGCGAATCCAGCCGGGCCAGATAGGTATAAAAAAGAAGTGGAGTTGTTAAACAAAAATGAGGCGCTGGAAAGGACGCGATGGGGGCTCAGAGATGCCACATCCTAATTAACAGCAAATACTGTTTCGGCAGCTGCCTCCAAAACTGGGGGCAGTGAGGGCAGGGCTGTGGAGGTGGTTTCAGCTATAGACCCAAGGTACACCTACGCATTTGAATTAATGGAAGCCACTAATGGATGCATGCAAATTTTACGAAAAGGAACCGAAGAAAAGCAGGCTGCGAAGTTGAACGAAATTATGGGCTAAATGGACGAACTCAAGGCCATTGACGCATGAATTGAAGACGTCACGAAAATGACTTCCGCGGAGCGTGCGCCACTTATGGAGCGTGTAGCGAAGGCACTGGCTCGGCGGGTCGAAATCCTTAAGCTACTTTTCAGGTGCTTTAGCTGGTCTTAGTCACCACCAGGAATTTTTCTAGAAAACTGTGATTGCCTATCTGATGAGCCCGGTTCATGCTGGTTCCCCCATGCCGCCCCTCGCGCCCACCATGTACCCCACAGCAAGGTACTTTCTACACAGGACAAAGCGCACCTTTGATGCTGGTTGCAGTGAGGACAGCAACTCAAGCTAGGGTGTAACCACCGCCAAGACACAGCAGCACCCACAACGCGGCAAGCCAGTAGTGGACTTCACCCGCCTAAGTAGACAAATTTCAACAAGAAGTTAGAAGAGGCTCGAATACTATCGGGCTCAGGTGGGCAATGTGACTGTGCCTGCGAACGCGATTGTGAAAATATTCAATGTAACCAAAAGCCTCCAATTTGGCACTTTAATGATGGCATAGATTTCAACTCCGATCAAGATTAATTTCAAAGTTGACTTGTCAATAGTTTTTTTATAAGTGATACTGAATTAAGGAACATATTTTTATAGAGTTTTCAAATGCATATTCACAAAGCCCTTAACTTTCTAGCCTTTGCAGGCTTGGTGACTCTCGCCTCTTGCGGCGGCGGCAGTGGCAGTGGTGTAGCTAATGTTATCAAGGGGGTAGCAGCAACAGGCGCTCCTATTGCCAATGCGCCGGTCTTCATCAAGGATTCCACGGGCTCAGAACCTAAAGGTCAAAACGAGGCCGCTGGCGTGGCATTGGTTACCACTGATGCAAATGG
>CAIMHL010000592.1 GCA_903840825.1 uncultured beta proteobacterium | reverse complement strand
CACCGTCCGCTACCACTTCGCCGGTATCCGGGTTGATGATTTCCGGGTAAAAATGGTCTTCCCAAACAACCGGGCCGTCTTTGGACTCAATGCACTCGCAGGCCACGCCAGGCCCCATCACCTCGGTGAGTCCGTAGATGTCGATGGCGTCAATGCCCAGTTTTTGCTCAATCTCACGCCGCATGCCGTGACCCCAGGGCTCGGCCCCAAAAATACCAATTTTTAAAGAGATGTCTTCCGGTTTGATGCCCTGGCGCTCAAACTCTTCAGCAATCACCAGTGAATAGGACGGTGTCACCATGATGATCTCGGGCCGGAAATCCTGAATCAGTTGCACCTGCTTTTCGGTTTGCCCCCCCGACATCGGCACCACCATGCAGCCCAGGCGCTCAGCACCGTAATGCGCCCCCAAGCCGCCTGTGAACAAGCCGTAGCCGTAGGCAATGTGGCAGGTGTCACCCGCACGGCCGCCAGCTGCACGGATGGAGCGGGCGACCAGGTTGGCCCAGTGGTCAATATCTTGGTGCGTGTAGCCCACCACAATTGGTTTCCCCGTGGTGCCCGACGAGGCGTGCACCCGTGCGACTTGGTTGCGAGGCACCGCAAACAAACCAAAAGGGTAGTTGTCGCGAAGGTCAATTTTGGTGGTGAAGGGAAACTTCGCCAAGTCGGCCAGGGTTTTCAGGTCACTGGGGTGAACCCCTTTTTCGTCAAAGCTTTTTTTGTAATGCGGCACGTTGTCGTAAGCGTGCTGGAGCGACCATTTCATGCGCTGCAGCTGCAGAGCGGCAATCTCGTCGCGGCTGGCAAGCTCTATGGATTCGAGTTCTCCGGGCTCAGGCTTCTTGGCGGTCATGGTCTGGTCTTCTCTTTGATATGGGTTATTGTTTTTAACCTGCTTGCTGCAAACCGGCAATGACTTCGCCGCTGATGCGGTAGCTTTTGCCCCTAAACAAGGCCACGGTGGTGCCGCTTGGGGTGCTAACGGTCACGTCATAAACACCGGTGCGACCCGAACGCGAGCGCTCAACGGCGTGGGCTTGCAGTGTTTCGCCTTCCTTGGCGGGGGCCAAAAAATCAATATGGCACGCCGAGGCCACGGTATTGAGGTTGTAGCTGTTGCAGGCGTAGGCAAAGGCACTGTCGGCCAAGGTGAAAATCAGGCCGCCGTGGCAGATGTGATGCCCATTGACCATATCGCTCCGAACCAGCATGGAAAGCCATGCTTCGCCTGGTTTGATCCCTGTGAGTTCCATGCCCAGTGCATTGGTGGCGCGGTCGCGCGACCACATCACTTCGCCAACAGATTGGGCAAGTGCCTGGGGGTCAAGGGTTTGTGCGTTCATGGGCTTGCTAAAGTTGTGTTTTTGAGAACGGAGCGTATCATAAACTGATACATATATTTTGATTTTTTGTAATGTGTTTGTATCATTACTGCCCAATGGCACCCAATCATCGGAGTTGAAAAAAGCCTGACGCTCAAACCGATTAAGATGCCGGTCTTCTGTGAACCACCTACTCAGCCTCGTGCCAAGCCCCATTCAAAAACACCTCGATGACTTCCGCCAGCAGCGCCGGATGCAAGCGGGGTCGCTCATCATTTCAGCTTTTGGCGATGCTGTGCTGGCGCGGGGTGGGCGTATCTGGTTGGGCAGCCTCATTACCCTGCTGGCACCGCTGGCCTTGAATGACCGGCTCATTCGCACCTCCATTTTTCGACTGGTCAAGGAAGAGTGGCTGGCTTCCGAAACTGTCGGCAGGCGTGCTGATTACATGCTGACCCCCGCCGGGCAACGTCGTTTTGAGGAAAGTGCAAGGCATATTTATGCCTCCCATGCGCCGATTTGGGACCGACGCTGGCGCCTGGTTTTTACGGTCGGTGAGCTTGACGCCAAAGCGCGAGATCGCCTGCGCAGTGCCTTTTTCTGGCAAGGGTTCGGCGCCTTGGGGCCTGATTGTTTTGTCCACCCTAGTGCCGACCTCAACACTGCCTTTGATGCGCTCATGGTTGAAGGCTTGGGTGAGCACGTCAAGCACTTGATGCCTTTGTTGGCGGCTGACCCAGGCTCCAGCCTTTCAGCCAAAGATGCTGACTTGGTCAAGCGCGCTTGGAATCTTGACAAACTGGCCAGTGGGTATGGCGATTTTGTCGCCCGCTACAGCCCTATCCTGACCCAGCTGCGTCTGGATGCGCAAGCGGACTTTGATGACGAAAGTGCTTTTTTGCTCCGCACGCTTTTGATTCATGACTACCGCCGTTTGCTGCTGCGCGACCCGGAGTTGCCTGATGTCTTGCTGCCAAGCCACTGGCCCGGGCAGGCCGCCCGATTGTTGTGCAAGGAAATTTACCGACGGCTCTTGGTCGCCTCAGAGCGCCACCTTGGGTTGCATTTGAAGCTTGCCAACGGCAGCACGCCCAATGCCCTTCCGATGCTGGGTGAGCGTTTTCAGATGCGTGACCCCTTGAGTGCCTTGGTCTAAGGGGAAACCCGCAACGCCGGCCCTTAAGTGATACATAAGTGCGGTTTAACAAATTTATATGTATCAATTTAATTGACATAAGACATCCGTCCTTTCAAAATCGCAAAGCTTTGGCGTCCAGCCCTGTAGACCCACTTAATTGAACAAAGATATGACCAAAAAATTCGCCTCGCAAGCTGACCTCGAGGTCAAAAAGACCACCTTTGCCCAGATGTCCGAGCACTGCTGGGCCTACACCGCCGAGGGTGACCCCAACACCGGTGTGATCATTGGCGAAGACTCGGTGCTGATTTGCGACGCACTGGCCACCCCCGTGATGGCGCAAAGCCTGATTGCCGAGATTCGCAAGATCACCGACAAACCCATCAAATACGTGGTGCTCTCGCACTACCACGCCGTGCGCGTGCTGGGCGCTTCTGGCTACAAAGAGGCCGGCATGCAGGAGATCATTGCCAGCCAAGGGACCTACGAGATGATCGTGGAACGAGGCGCGCAAGACATGCAGTCTGAGTACGAGCGCTTCCCCCGCCTGTTTGACGCTTTTGACTCCATCCCCGGCCTGACCTGGCCAACGCTGGTGTTCAAGGACAGCATGACGCTCTGGATGGGCAAGCTTGAAGTAAAGATCATGCATTTGGGAGCAGGCCACACCAAGGGCGACACCGTGGTCTGGGTGCCCTCAGAGAAGGTATTGTTCTCGGGCGATCTGGTCGAAGCCGATGCCGCCTGCTACACCGGCGACGCCCAACTGGCGGAGTGGCCTGCCACGCTCGATGCACTGGCTGCCTTGCAACCAGAAAAACTGGTGCCGGGCCGTGGTCCGGCTTTGGTCGGTCCGCAGCGTGTTCAGGAGGGCTTGGCCTACACGCGTGATTTTGTGACCACACTGTTGAGTTCTGCCAAAGAAGCTGTGGCCCAAAACATGAACCTGAACCAAGCCATGGCGCACTGCCGCAAGGCGATGGACCCCAAATTTGGTCAGGTCTTTATCTACGAGCACTGCCTGCCGTTTGACGTGACGCGCGCGGTGGACGAAGCCAGTGGCATCAAGCACCCCCGCATCTGGACGGCTGAGCGCGACCAGGAAATGTGGCACGCCCTGCAGACCGCTGCGTAATTAAAAATAGAGCGTCAACAGCCATGTTGAGTACCTACCAATATTCGAGTTACGCCTACGTGCGTCCGCCAGAGCAGAGTGGCGTTGCCGATAAACGCTATCCCGTTGTGATCGTGGGCGCGGGCCCTGTGGGCTTAGCGGCTGCAATTGATCTTGCCCAATCGGGCATTCCGGTGGTGGTGCTTGACGATGACAACACGGTGTCGCTCGGTTCGCGCGGGGTTTGCTACGCCAAGCGCACGCTGGAAGTACTGGACCGCCTGGGCTTGGGTGATAAATGCGTAGACAAAGGCGTAAGCTGGAATGTCGGGCGCACCTTCTTCAACGAGGAAGAGGTTTACAACTTCAACCTGCGCCCACAAGACGACCACAAACGCCCCGGCATGATCAACCTGCAGCAGTATTACCTGGAGGAATACGAGATCACGCGGGCCAAGGAATTACCTAATTTGGATCTGCGGTTTAAAAACAAGGTGGTGTCGGTCAACCCGGAGGGCCATGGCGCCACCCTGCAGGTCGAAACACCGGATGGCCTCTACAGCCTGGAGACCGATTGGCTGATCGTGGCCGATGGCGCGCGCAGCGGCATCCGACGCCTGATGAATCTGGAGGTGGACGGCAAAGTGTTCATGGACCGTTTCCTCATTGCGGATGTGGTGATGAAGGCGGATTTCCCGACCGAGCGCTGGTTCTGGTTTGACCCGCCTTTCCATCCCGGTCAGTCGGTGCTGCTACATCGCCAGGCCGACAATGTGTTTCGCATTGACTTTCAACTGGGTTGGCAAGCTGATCCAGAAACAGAGAAGAAACCGGAAAACGTCATTCCCCGCATCAAGGCCATGCTGGGGGACGACCGGGAGTTTGAGTTGGAGTGGGTCAGCGTGTACACCTTCCAGTGCCGGCGCATGAACAACTTTGCCCACGGGCGCGTGTTGTTTGTGGGTGATGCGGCGCACCAAGTCTCGCCCTTTGGCGCGCGGGGTGCCAACTCAGGCATACAGGATGCCGACAACCTGTGCTGGAAGCTGAAACTGGTCATTGAAGGCAAAGCGCCCTCAAGTTTGCTGGACAGTTACTCAGAAGAGCGCGTGTTTGCCGCAGACGACAACCTGCAAAATTCAACCCGCTCTTCCGACTTCATCACACCCAAAAGCAAGATGTCACTGGCCTTTCGCAATGCCACACTGACTCTGGCACGCGACCATGCGTTTGCACGTACGCTGGTTAATTCAGGGCGCCTTTCGGTGCCTACGGTGCTGGCTGAGTCCAGCCTGAATACACAGGACGCCTCCGAGTTCTCCGGCAACATGGTGCCCGGTGCGGCTATGGATGACGCGCCGATGCAAGAGGATGGCCACAACTTCTGGTTGCTCGATCGCGTGGGCAAGCAATTCATGGCGCTGGTGCTGGTCGGTGACCCGTCACAAGTCGATGCCGCCACTGCCCGGACCTACAAGTCCTTGGCGGATGCCGCGATTCCGATTGAAGTGGTGCTGGTGTCGAGCAAAGCGGGTACTGCCCTTGAGGGTCTGCGCGTATTTGTGGATGTAAAAAATAGGTTTGCCGAGCGCTTTGATGCCCAGCCTGGGTCGGTCTATTTGATCCGCCCAGACCAGCACATTGCCGCACGCTGGCGCGACTTTGACGCACTTGCAGTCAAAGCTGCATTGGCCCGCGCTACCTCAAATGACCAATAAGGAGCCGTCCATGTCGCTCAATTTGCAACCCAATTTATCCGAGCCCGGCAAACGTTATTTTCAGGCCTACACGCCTGGAGATGATTTTTACGAAGCCCTGATCGACACCCACCGCGACCTGAGCGACGAGCAAAGTTCGCTGGTCAACGCCAAGCTGGTCTTGCTGCTGTCCAACCACATTGGTGATTTGTCGGTGCTTCGCGAAGCGATGATCATTGCTCGCCAGGGCGTTTAAACACGTGTTCAGGACGCAGGCGAAAAAGTTTAGAAATTTAGCAGGCCGCGTCAAGAAGCCCGCAGTTTTTGCAGCAGCCCAGCGGTTGAGCCGTCCAGACCGGTGACGTCGCCTTTTGACAGGCGCGCTTCGACGTCTCGGGCCAGCACTTTGCCCAGTTCTACGCCCCATTGGTCAAAGCTGTTGATGCCCCAAACAGCGCCGCTGGCAAACACGCGGTGCT
>CAIMHL010000591.1 GCA_903840825.1 uncultured beta proteobacterium | reverse complement strand
TGCTTTTCAACATCAAACATTTGGCCGATATTGAACAAGTAGCCCTGATCCCCGGTTTTGAGGACGCGGGCCTTGACACCGCGCAGGCGGTGTTGGAAGAGGCCGCCAAGTTCAACGAAGGCGTTTTGAGCCCTCTGAACTGGGAGGGCGACAAGAACCCGTCCAGCTGGAAAGATGGCGTGGTTACCTCGACACCGGGCTTTAAGGACGCCTTTGTGCAATTCGCGCAAGCGGGTTGGCAGGGATTTCAACATCCCGTGGACTTTGGTGGCCAGGGCTTGCCCAAGACCATTGGCGCCTCGGTGGGTGAGATGCAAAACTCGGCCAACTTGAGTTTTGCCCTTTGCCCTTTGCTGACCGACGGCGCGATTGAAGCGCTGTTGACGGCCGGCTCTGACGCGCTGAAAGCGACTTTTTTGGGCAACTTGATCAGCGGCCAGTGGACCGGCACTATGAACTTGACCGAGCCGCAAGCTGGCAGTGACCTGGCAGCGGTGCGCACCCGCGCCGAGCCCCAAGCAGATGGCAGCTACAAAGTGTTCGGCACCAAAATCTACATCACATGGGGTGAACACGACATGGCCGAGAACATCGTCCATCTGGTATTGGCACGCGTAGCGGGTGCGCCCGAGGGCGTGAAGGGCATCAGCTTGTTTGTGGTGCCCAAGTTTATGGTGAACACCGATGGCTCGCTGGGCGCGCGCAATGATGTGCATTGCGTGAGCATTGAACACAAGATGGGCATCAAAGCCAGCCCAACAGCCGTGTTGCAGTTTGGCGATCACGGCGGTGCGGTCGGCTACCTGGTGGGTGAAGAAAACCGGGGCCTCGAGTACATGTTTATCATGATGAACGCAGCCCGCTTTGGTGTGGGCGTGCAGGGCATTGCCATTGCCGAGCGCGCCTACCAAAAGGCGGTGACATTTGCCAAAGACCGTGTGCAAAGCCGCCCGGTGGATGGTTCACTGCCTGGCAGCGGCCCCATCATTCACCACCCGGATGTGAAGCGCATGCTGATGACGATGCGCGCCTATGTGGAAGGCTGCCGGGCCATGGCCACGGTGGCTGCAGCCGCGTTTGATGCCTCGCACCACCACCCTGATGCGGAAGTGCGCAAGCAAAACACGGTGTTTTATGAATTCATGGTGCCCTTAATCAAAGGCTACAGCACCGAAATGTGCCTGGAGGTGACCTCGATGGGTGTGCAGGTGCACGGCGGCATGGGCTTCATTGAAGAAACCGGCTGCGCCCAGTACTATCGCGATGCCAAGATTTTGACCATCTACGAAGGCACCACCGCTATTCAGGCCAACGATTTGGTGGGTCGTAAAACGGCGCGTGATGGCGGTCAAATGGCCAAAGGTCTGGCGGCACAAATTGAAGCGACAGAGACTTTGCTTGTCCAAAGCGCCAGCGCCGACGCACTGGCGGTGGCCAAGCGGCTCAAAGCTGCCCGCGAAGCGTTTTTGGATGTGGTCACTTTTGTAGCCGCCAATACCCGCTCCAACCCCAACGCCGTGTTCTCAGGCAGCGTGCCTTACCTCATGCTGGCCGGAAACGTGATGGCCGGTTGGCAAATGGCGCGTGCGCTG
Organism: uncultured beta proteobacterium; assembly: GCA_903840825.1. GTDB lineage: Bacteria > Pseudomonadota > Gammaproteobacteria > Burkholderiales > Burkholderiaceae_C > Rhodoferax. The sequence continues at coordinate 3,238 of CAIMHL010000591.1, read as the reverse complement.
CTGGTAGCGCAAGACGAGTTGGCGCAAGGCGTGGACGTGGCGTTTATGAAGGCCAAAATCACCACCGCCCGTTTCTACGCCGACCACTTGCTGACCAAAGCACCCGGCATGCGCGATGCAATCGTGGAAGGCGCCCAGTGCGTGACTGAATTGGCGCTTGAATCTTTCTAAGTTTTTTGCAAGGTCATAAAAGACCTTTTTGTTGACAGCCTCTGTCGCTTGATTGACAAGTGTTAGAGGCTTGTTTATTTAGTATTGAATATCTTTTTTTGGAACGTTTGAATGTCAAATTTGCCTGCACCTTTAAATAATTTGCCTTTCCCGGTAATTGGTTCGCCCTTGTTCATCATCAGCAACCCCAAGTTGGTGATTGCCCAGTGCATCTCTGGCGTAGTGGGCTCCATGCCTGCGCTCAATGCCCGCCCGGCGGAGCTACTTGAAGAATGGCTGATTGAAATTACCGAGGCGCTGGCTGCCTACAACAAGGCCAACCCCGATAAACCGGCTGCGCCCTTTGCCATTAACCAGATCGTGCACAAGAGCAACACCCGCCTGGAGCACGACATGGCGATGTGCGTGAAGTACAAGGTGCCGATCATCATTACCTCGCTGGGTGCCCGCGAAGATATCAACGCAGCCGCCCATTCTTATGGTGGTGTAGTTTTGCACGACATCATCAACAACAAGCACGCCCGCAAAGCGATTGAAAAGGGCGCCGATGGCCTCATTGCGGTTGCCGCTGGGGCAGGGGGGCACGCCGGTGTGAAGAGCCCGTTTGCGCTGATACAGGAGATTCGCCAGTGGTTTGATGGCCCCATCGCCCTTAGTGGCGCTATTTCAACCGGTGATGCTGTGCTGGCCGCGCAAGCCATGGGCGCTGATTTTGGCTACATTGGCTCGGCCTTTATCGCCACCCACGAGGCGCGTGCCGCAGAAGAGTACAAACAGTCCATTGTGGACAGCAACTCTGACGACATTATCTACAGTAACCTTTTCACGGGCGTTCACGGTAACTACCTGGCTCCCAGCATCCGCAATGCGGGTATGGACCCTGAGAATCTGCCAGTCAGCGACCCCAGCAAGATGGACTTCGGTGGTGACAAGTCAAAAGCCTGGAAAGACATCTGGGGTTGCGGGCAAGGCATCGGGGCCATCACGCAAGTGCAAAGCACCGCTGACTACGTAACCCAACTCAAGCGAGAGTACTTTGCAGCTAAAGACCGTTTGACGGCAATGAATTACGCGTAAAAGGACTTGGGGTCAATGTGGGTATGCTTAAGCAGCTACCAGTTAAATAGCAAATGACCCATCAAATCTTGTTGCAGTAGATGTGATGGGATCAGCTATCTTCAGCTTGCTTCCATCCCGAGAGCCTGACCCTCTCCACCAGCAGCATGTGTGGAACGGTGAGGGCGGCAAGTCCAACAAAAATAATTTGCAACAGGCTTTCTTCAAAAGCCATTTCTGGCCAAACACCCCACAGGGCCAAGCCGATGACCAGCACGGCCACCATAGGTCCAGCAGCTATTTTTATCATGTGCTTTGTCGCAAGTTGTGCGTATTGTTGTGTACGCAAAATATGTCGGGCACTGTGCATGGCGCAGAAAAAAACGGTGAACCCAAGCAAGGGTTCTGCTGTGATCATCAATAAGGCGACGGAAGAAATCTCCAACGCCCGTTGTCGGTCTTTTTGAAAGCACCTTATAGCCACGGCCAGTAGGCAAATAACCCAAGGCCAAACGGTTAACTCAAGGATCTTGACTATAAAAAGTGATTCAGGGGCACCTGCCAAAATTGAAAAAATTCTCAATAGCTCAGACTGATGGATCAGAGCAGGTAAAACGATGACAGAGCCACCGTAGAAGAATCGCTCAGCCAATGTGGCGTTGCCTGTCAGGTCGCCCGAAAAGTGAAAAACAGATATTCCTAAAAAACTCAGCAAAAAAAACAAAGGCGATATTTTCCAAAAGCCCACAACAGCAGCTGATAAGAGTAAGTATCCCGACAAAAAAATGACCCACTCGGTTTTTGATTTAATTTTTTTGTGAGTTACCGCAAATATGGGGTCGAGGGCACCGTGCGGCACACCCAAAGCAACGATCATCAGACTAGCGAATAGCAAGGTGGTCGATGGCTCCAAGGGGGCGAGAAACAAAGAGATTAAAACCGTCAGCACAGTCAGGCCGACAAATATAAATCCCTGCAAACGCAAAAGGGGCATACCAGGTTTCATTTAAAAGCTTGCGCTAAAAAAGGTCGGCTTGGCAAGGCCATCACAACAGCGGTGTAATCAAGCATGCTCGGGCAGTCGTTGAGAAAATTGATCACGCGTTGGGTTTTGACGCGGGAAAATAAATCAATAAAGAGTGACGGCGCTAACTCAGGTTGTTGGCGGATGACGTTTAGGAAAATAGTGTCCATCTTGGCCTGCAATGCTGAATCTTTGGGGTGCCCAAGGGGTGATTTTCCTTGCCCAATTAAAACTGAACAAGCCTCGGCCCATCGCTGAATTCGTTGGAATGCATACCCTGTTGCCGGCCGTGCTGCGCCAGACCCTTGTCCTGCAAACGCATAGTTTGGGTTTTGTTTTTCAGCATGAATGGGCGTTGATACAAGACCCATAGGAAGTATGCCTTGTTCCGAGCGAAGCACCGTAAATGACGCGCCTTTGACGTGTCGTTTTATGGCTGCATCCAAGTCTGATGCCAGTACGGACGTGCTCAGAGGCACTTCAGAGAAAACGGTAAATTCAACAAGTGCACGGTGACTTGAGAGCGGTAGTACGTAAGTGAATGAAACACCTTGTGTGCTGGCAGGCGAAAACTCCATTAGCCTGACGCAGCTGGCATCAAAAACGGGCAATTCGCAGTCAATCTCGTGTCCATAAAAGGACTGCCACAACAGGGCGCCACCTAAGATGGGTTTAGCTTGAGGGCGCGTATCGACCACCTTGCACGCGGTAAGCCGCCCTAGGCTTGTTTCAAAATGCCAAAGGCCGTCGACAAACTTGGGCTCAGTCAGGACTTTACACCCCATATCCAGTCGTATCTGAGGCGCACTAGCAAGCGCACTAAGGGCCGCTGCATAAAACAGATTTGCTGCGAGCATTCGGTATGGCGTATCTTTGCAGTCCAGACGATGAGCGGAATCAGCAAAGCCCACGCTGATTGATTTCCAGCTGTAGGCGGCTAGTTGGGAAAATGGCGCGTCATCGTTGCCCCAAAAGCACCACGTACGG
>CAIMHL010000590.1 GCA_903840825.1 uncultured beta proteobacterium | reverse complement strand
TGCGATCTCGATTTCCGGGTGTTTGTTAAGGGCGCCCGTGATGATGCGCCGCATCACCGAGGAGTCTTCCACCACCAATACGCGAATTTTGGGTTGTTGTTGGGTCATGGCTTAGCCGTTAGCGCTGATCAACAGCAATCCTATTTCGACGGGTCTGACGAAATACCCGTGATGACCTTATCGGTGTCGATAATGAACAGCAGTTCATTTGGCAGTTTGCACACGCCCAGCAGCAATTATTTGGTTGAGTTCGACACATTGCTGGGTGGCGATTCAAAGTCCGCCTCGTCGAGCTCCAGAATATCGCTGACCCGGTCCACCAGCAGGCCGTACATCACACCAAACTTCTCGATCAACACTGTGATGACGTCGCCTGGATTGTTGGCTTGACGGATCCCCAGCCGATTGCGCATGTTGATGGCCGTCACAATCTGGCCGCGCAAGTTGATCAGCCCAGAAATAGTAGGGTGTGCCAGTGGTACCGGGGTAATGTCCGCCACCTTAGTCAGTTCGATTACCTCGGAGGTTCGAATTCCAAAATAAAACTTGTCCGCGTAAAACGTCGCGTAGGACCGATTCAGGCTCATGTTGTCGCCTCCACGGCTTCGGCTTCGTAGCGGATGGATGGGTCCTGATTGGCCATGGACTCAAAGGGCTGCGTGAACTGGTGCATCTCCAGAACTTCTTGCACGTTCAAGATGCTGACCACCGAATCGCCCACAATAGAGCTCCCCATGATGCCTTTTTGGCGGGGAGAGATCAGGATGATTTCAGGGTTGATTTGCATGATGTCCCGGATGTACTTCACCACAAAGCCAACGGGCACGCCATTGTTGTAGTGCACGATGACAGTGACAAAGTCGGAGTAGTCGCGGTTGCGGATGTCCGGGGTTTCAATGATGTCTGACAGCCAGATCAACTTCATGATCTTGTTGCGGTACAAAATGACATCGTACGCGCCCCGATGCTCAATTCTGGCCACCGGCAACATTTCCAGCCGGTCCACGTAGTACAAGGGAATGGCAATTTTCTTGAGATGGACCAGGTCGAACATCAACATGGTTTCAGTGTTGTCGGCCTCCACTACAGCCTCGGGCAGGTCGGGCCGGAAGCCCTTGTCGCTGAGCTTGGAGATCAGCCCGGAACGGATGGCCAGGCCATTGACGTCAAAAATCATCGCCACGCGGCCATTGCCCAAAATAGTGGCGCCACTGTAAATGCCCAAGGACCGGAGCTGTTCGCCCACTGACTTGACCACCACCTCCTGCATGAACAACACCTTGTCCACAATCAGGCCCACATGCATGCCGGCCACTTGCACCACCACGATGTTGATCGAATCCATGTCGGCCAGCTTGGCCGTGCTGAGTTTGAGCTCGCTATTCAAATAGATCAGCGGGGTCAGTTTGGAGCGCAACCGGATCACCGGTACACCGTCGATCTCTTCGACGCCCGGCGTGCCGCTGCTCTTGTCGTGGCGAATCATCTCAAATAAATTGGATTGCGGCAGCGCAAAGGTCTGGCCTCCGCACTCCACAAACAGCGCCGGCATGATGGCCATGGTGAGCGGAATGCGCAGCCGGATCTTGGTGCCCTGCTCAGAGGTGCGGATGTCCACCGAACCACCAATTTTTTGCACATTGGTGCGCACCACGTCCAGGCCAACACCCCGGCCCGACATGGTGGTGATCTCGTCCTTGGTGGAAAACCCAGGCGTACAGACCAGGTCGATGATCTCGCCGTAGGCGATTTTTTGCACCCGCTCTTCGGTGATCAGGCCTTTTTCAACCGCTTTTCGCACCACCAGCGGCAGGTCGATGCCGCCGCCATCGTCAGTCACATCACTGATGATCATGCCGCTTTCGTGGCTGGAGCTCAGCGTGACGGTACCGGTTTCTTTTTTGCCTTTGCTCAGGCGCACGTGGGGTAATTCAATCCCGTGGTCCACCGCGTTGCGGATGATGTGGATCAGCGGATCGCGAATGGTCTCCAGCACCGAGCGGTCCAGCTCAGTTTCTCCGCCCACCTGAACCAGCTCGACTTTTTTGCCAGTTTCCGTGGCGGCATCGCGCACCAACCGGGGGAACTTGAGCCAGACGCTGCCAATTTGCTGCATGCGCGTGAGCATCATGCGCTCCTGCAGTTCCAGCATCAGATTCACGACCTGGGCCTTGACCGAGACATCCAGTGCCGACACCGCCTCGTCGGCCACGATCAGCTTGGGCTCCATGGCGAGCGCGCGCGCGATGCAGAT
>CAIMHL010000589.1 GCA_903840825.1 uncultured beta proteobacterium | reverse complement strand
TTGGCGGCTACGGCTACATGTGGGAATACCCCATTACCCGCGCTTACGCCGATGCCCGTGTGCAGCGCATTTACGGTGGCACCAACGAAATCATGAAAGAGGTGATCACCCGGTCGATGGGCTTGGGTGGAAAATAGCCCCTTTTTGACCAGGTCCGCCATGCCCAAACTTCTCAGCGTTCAGGTATCTCAAGCGCGCCGCGTTCAAATCAACGGCCGCAGCGTTTTGACAGCTATTCACAAACAAGCCATTGAAGGCGATGTGCCGGTGATGCCCTTGGGCTTGATGGGCGACGAGCAGGCTGATTTGTCGGTGCACGGCGGGCTGGACAAAGCCGTGTACGCCTACCCCAGCGAGCACTACCCGTTTTGGGTCGAGGCCAGGCGCCAAGCTGGGTTGGGCGGCATTGACGACGCCTTGCCGTTTGGCTCCATCGGTGAAAACCTTAGTCTGCAAGGTGTGCTGGAGGGCGAGGTCTGGATTGGCGATGAGCTCAAATTTGAGCACTGCACCCTGCGCGTTACCCAGCCGCGCGAGCCTTGCTACAAGTTCAACGCCGCCATGGGCTTTAGCGCCGCCTCCAAAACCATGGCCCAGCAGGGCAACTGCGGGTTTTATCTGGCGGTGGATGAGCCCGGCCGCCTGCGGGCCGGTGAGTCGTTTACCTGGGTGCCTGGCCCGCGGCGCTTGAGCTTGAAAGAGGCGTTTAACGCCAAGATGTTCAAGCATTTGCGCTGAAGGTAAAAGATAAAAATGTGAGCTGGTCAAGCAATCCCTTAAAGGTCTAGGACCCGATTAGGCTCTTAATCGTTGCTTCTTTGGCCTGCCACAAATCTTTCACCCAGCGTTGGTAGGCTTCGCGCACCGCAGGGTCGTTTTCGTAGTCGCCTTGCACCAGGTCTTGCGGCACCGGCAAGGCCCGCACCCGCACGATGACGTGGTGCAACTTGCCGCATAAAAACGCCCCAAAATTCACCGGGCCGTCGGGGTAAACGATCGTCACATCCAGAATTGCCTCAAATTTGTCGCCCATCGCGTTCAGCGCCAGCGCCATGCCGCCCGCCTTGGGTTTGAGCAAATGGGGGTAGGGCGATTGCTGGCGGACGTGTTTGGCCGGGGTGAAGCGGGTGCCTTCCATGAAATTCATGACGCTGGTGGGGATGAGCGCAAATTTCTCGCAGGCTTTGCGGGTGGTGGCCCGGTCTTTGCCGCGCATCTCGGGGTGCTTTTTCAGAAAAGCTTCGCTGTGGCGGCGCATGAATGGGAAATCCAACGCCCACCAGGCCAGGCCCATCACAGGTACCCAAATGAGTTGCTGCTTGAGGAAAAATTTCAGCAGCGGAATGCGGCGGTTAAACAAGTGCTGCAGCACCAAAATGTCCACCCAGGATTGGTGGTTGCAGTTGACCAGATACCAACTTTTGTCGTTCAAGCCCTCTAGGCCTTGCACATCCCAGTTGGTGCGCTGAGTGAGTTTCATCCAGCCACTGTTGCCCGAAATCCAGGCCTCGGCAATGCGCAGCAGTACCGGATCAATCAGCAGTCGAATGGCTTTAAAGGGCAGGAGCAGCTTCAAAGCAGAAAAGAGCAGCAAGATAGGCACCCAAAACAGGGCGTTTAGCACCATTAACGTGGTGGCGATCAGGCCCACCAAGAGCGAGGGTAAAAAATTGAACATGGGCTGAAATTTGATTCTTGGAAGTTAACTGAATCATAGCGAGACCTTTTACGCATCACTGCCACACATTTTCCCCGTTACTGCGAGGCCGTAGGCCGCGGCAGTCCATAGTGCCGAGCCATAACCATGACAGGGGACCCCGTTGGAGCGGCGCCCTCGCCGCGAATGCCCTTAATCCAGCAACTGACCTTGCCCCTGGAATCCGTATCTCTTAACCGAGATCATAAGTTGGCTTGCTTTGGCTGATTGGCAAGCCAGTTCTGCTCGAACTGCACCGGGCTGACATAGTCCAGCGTCGAATGCAGTCGAGTCCCGTTATACCAAAGCAGCCACGCAATGGTCTCGTCTTTGGCCTCCCGCCGAGTCTTGAATTTCTGTCCATACAGCCGTTCCACCTTCAGCGACCCAAACAGCGTCTCGCTGCAGGCGTTGTCCCAGCAGTTGGCGCGCCGACTCATGGAGCTGACTATGCCGTATTCTTTGAGCACATCGCGGAAGTCTTTGCTGGCGTACTGACTGCCGCGGTCGCTGTGAAACATCAATCCAGCCTGTTTGTCCGGATGCCGCTTGAACCATGCCATGCGCAGTGCATCGATGACGATGTCGCGCGTCATGTCATGGCGCAACGACCAGCCCACCACCTGGCGGCTGAACAGGTCAATCACCACGGCCAGAAACAGCCAGCCTTCATCAGTGGCGATGTACGTGATATCACCCACCCAGACCTTGTCGGGTTCTGCCACAGCGAACTCCCGGTTGAGTAAGTTGGGCGAGATTGGCAGATCGTGGTTGCTGTCAGTGGTGACCTTGAAGCGTCGCTTTCCCTTGGCACGAATGCCGTGCAACTGCATGAGCTTTTGCACGCGCTGCTTGCCCACAGGAATGCCACGGGCCAGCAGCTTCTTCCAAGTGCGTGGCCAGCCATAGCCGCCTCGCGTCTGGGCATGGATGGCCTTGATGTGCACCAGCAAGGCATCATCGCTCAGATGGCGGCGCTGGGCCGCGTTGGCCAGGCGAACAAAGTGTTCGTGGTACCCCGCCATGCTCACGCCCAGCACACGGCACTGCACCGAGATCGGCCAAACGCTGCGGTGGCGTTTGATGAAGGCGTACTTCAGATCGATCCCTTTGCGAAGTACGCCGTCGCTTTTCCCAGAATGTCGCGCTCCATCTTCACGCGCGCTAGTTCGGCCCGCAACCGGCTGATCTCCATCTGCTCGGCACTGACCTTTAACTTGCTGTCAGCGCCCTGGAGCCTGCCTTGGCGCTGTGCCTTGACCCAGTTGAACAGGGTCTGGTCGACCACACCGAGTGTGCGTGCCGCCGCAGCAATGCTTTGGCCGCCCTCGACCAGTCGCACTGCTTCTTGCTTGAATTCGAGCGTGTATCGCGCTCTTGCTGTCTTCGTCATTTCCGTTCTCCTTGCGTGAATATAAACACTCAGCAAGGGATACGTTTTTCGAGGGCAAGGTCA
>CAIMHL010000588.1 GCA_903840825.1 uncultured beta proteobacterium | reverse complement strand
GCCGCGCCAGCCGCAAGAGTCAATCAGCCAGCCAGCGGCGAGTTTGACCGAACCGTCGGCCAGGTGGTAATGCACCACTTTCGGGTCGCGGGCAATGATGTCTTCGCACTGCTCGGGCGACACCGTGGGGTTTTTGAAAAAGCTGCCCGCGTTGCAAATAACGTCAGGGTCGGGCAGCTTGGCGCGGCGAATCTCACACACCCAGTCAAACAGCTGTTGCGCGCTGGGCTGGGTGCAGCCGTGTTCCATCATTTTTTTATCAATATCGGCGTAACCCAGCACCGGCTTCCAGACCTTGGGCAGGCTGAAGCGAACCCGCAAAATCAGCGCCTGATCTTTCCACCCCGAGGCGTGTTTGAAGACCGAATCGCGGTAGCCAAAGCCGCACTGCGCGGCGTTCAGGGTGAAAAGCTGGCCAGTTTGCAGATCTATGGCGTCCAGAGATTCAAAGCGGTCTTGCAGCTCAACCCCGTAAGCGCCCACGTTTTGCACCGGCGAGGCGCCCACCGTGCCGGGAATCAGGGCCATGTTTTCCAGCCCCGGGTAACCCTGCGCCAGCGTCCAGGCCACAAAGCTGTGCCAGCCCTCGCCTGCGCCACTTTCCACAATAAAAGCCTTAGCCGTCTCGGCCACCAAACGGCACCCCATGATCTCGACTTTCAGGACCAAGGGCTTCACATCGCCTGTGAGCACGATATTGCTACCACCGCCCAAAACGAATTTGGGCGACGCCGCCCACTCGGGGGAATGGAGCACTTCCAGCACATCGGACTCACTGGCGATCCGCACCAGCGCGTGCGCCCGGGCCACGATGTGGAAGGTATTAAAAGCCTGCAGGGGAACATTTTTCTCGACTAACATCTAGGGATTGTCGACCATTTTGTGAGTACCTCCCATGCCCTCTTTTGATACTGTTTGCGACGCCAAGATGGTGGACGTGAAACACGCCGTAGAAAACACCACCAAAGAAATCACCACCCGCTTTGACTTCAAAGGCACGCCCGCGTCCATCGAACTCAAAGACAAAGAGATGACGCTGATCGGCGACGCCGAGTTTCAGATCACCCAGATTGAAGACATCCTGCGTAACAAACTCACCAAGCGCGACGTGGACGTGCGTTTTCTGGACATTGGTGACATTCAGAAAATTGGCGGCGACAAGGTCAAACGCGTCATCAAGGTGCGCAGCGGCATTGAGAGCGAAATGGCGAAAAAAATCCAGCGCCTCCTTAAAGACAGCAAGCTGAAAGTGCAAGGCGCGATTCAGGAAGAAAAAGTGCGTGTTACCGGTGCCAAGCGCGACGACCTGCAGGCCGCCATGGCGTTGATCAAGAAAGAAATGTCTGACTTGCCGCTGAGCTTTGACAACTTCAGGGATTAAGCGCTGAAAACTGGGCCTCTGATGCTATTTTATTTATAGCTGCTTAAACAAGCTAGCATTGGTCTAGCTTCTAAAAATTTACTTAAACGACCGACAACTCTGTTTTTGCCAATACCTGGCGCAGCACGAAACTGGAGTGCACACCGGTCACGCCTTCGATGCGGGTAATCTGGTTGAGCAACAGGGCTTGGTAGTGGTCCATGTCACGCACGATAACTTTGAGCTGGTAATCCGCGTCTTGCCCGGTAACCAGCAAACACTCCAGCACCTCCGGCAAGACCGACACAGCGGCCTCAAAGTTGGCAAACCGCTCGGGCGTGTGCCGGTCCATGGCGATATGGATAAGTGCCATCAGGGTCAGGCCCAATTTTTTGGCATCCAGCACAGCCCGGTACCCCGCGATCAAACCCGACTCTTCCAAAGCGCGCACCCGGCGCAAGCAAGGTGACGGCGACAGACCAATACGATCAGCCAGTTCCTGGTTGTTGATACGGCCATCTTGCTGCAAGACCTGAAGAATGTGCCGATCAAAGCGGTCAAGTGTCATGATTCACCCCGTTCTTTTTACAAAGAAGAAGTTTATTCCAAATAAATAGCCATTCGGAGTGAATTATTGCTAACTCAGCGCAAACTGAAGCAAATTCGCAATTTTCTGCTCGCTGTACTGCCTTAAACTTGTTTCCACTGTTATGAACAGGACCTTGCAAGCAAGGGGCTACCGTCCCACGCTCCGCAAGCCAGCCTCACAAGGGTTTGGCATGCACCACCCAAACCCGGACGTCACAGCCGTCCGGGTCATGGTTGTAATGGACCTGACAGCTCAGTGCTTGTGCTTTTGTGTGTGGTCGTGGTCGTGCTGATGGGGGTGTTTGTGTTTTTCAGGCTTTGACTTTTTGCCCAAGCGACTTTCGGTGCCTTTGGCCAGGCGGCCAATATTCTCGGCATGGCGGTAGATTAAAAACAGCGACATCACGGACAAGGACAGCATGATGCTCTTGTCCATGAACCAAGCCACGCCCCCGCCCATCAGGTAGTAGACCGGTGCAAACACCGCTGCCGTGAGCGAGGCCAGCGACGAGAAGCGGAAGAAAAACGCCATGATGACCCAGGTGGCAGCGGTGGCCAAGCCCAAAATCCAGCTCATGCCCAGCAGCACGCCCAAAGCCGTGGCGACGCCTTTACCGCCGACAAACTTGAAGAACACGGGGTACAAATGCCCCAAAAACGCCGCCAGACCCACCATCGCCACGGTCCCGTCACCCAAGCCGTAAGGTTGCCCTAACCACTTCACCAGCATCACCGGCAGCCAGCCCTTGGCAGCGTCCAGCAACAAGGTCGCGATGGCCGCACCTTTGCTGCCTGAGCGAAGCACGTTGGTAGCGCCTGGGTTTTTGCTGCCAAAAGTGCGCGGATCATTCAAGCCCATCACGCGGCTGACGATGACGGCAAACGACAAAGAACCGATGAGGTAGGCGGCCAAAGCGGCTGCCGTAGGGAAATAAGCTTGCATAGATTCCAAAAAAAGCTCCTGCTGCTGCGCCCGGGGAGCCGGAGGCATGAAGAGTCTATTTTGCCAGCCTGACGCCGGCCTTCAAAACACGCTTAGTCAAGCAAAGCGCATTGCACCGCCTGAGCACCCAGCAGGCTCAAGCAAACCTGGGGGTCAATGCCTACCAAATAGCCGCGCCGCCCCCCGTTGATGAGGATCTTGGGCAACTCAAGAATGCTTGACTCTATATAAATAGGCATGTCACGGCGCGTGCCAAACGGTGAGGTGCCACCCACCAGATAACCGCTGTGCCGGTTGGCCACCTCGGGCAGGCAAGGCGCCACCGATTTAGCGCCGATCTGGCGTGCCAGATTTTTGGTCGACACCTTACGGTTGCCGTGCATCAAGACCACCAGCGGTTTGGCATCCTGGTCTTGCATGATGAGGGTTTTGACCACAGCAAACGGATCGAACCCCAGCACTTCAGCGCTGTGCAGCGCACCACCGTGCTCCAGGTACTCATAAGGGTGCTCGGTAAAAGCAAGCTTGTTAGCCTTCAGGAGTTGGGTAGCAGGGGTTTCTGAGACGTGTTTGGCCATCGACAGACGGGCTTGGGCTTATTGCGCGGGGTCGCGCAGTTCCCAGCGAATGGCGTCGATCTGCTTGAGCAGCTCAGGGGGAAGCGTAGTGCCCCAGGCATCCAGGTTTTCATCCAGTTGAGCCACGCTGGTGACGCCGATGATGGTGCTGGCCACTTGCCACTTGGTGTAGCAAAAAGCCAGCGCCAACTGGGTGGGCGACATGCCGTATTCCAGCGCTAAGGCGTTGTAGCGGCGTGCCGCAGCCAGAGCATCCGGGCGACCCCAGCGCTGTTTGCGCATGGACTCGTACTTGGCAATGCGGCCTTGCACCGGGGCATCGGGGCCGCTCAAACCAGAGGCGTCGTACTTGCCCGTGAGCAACCCAAAACCCAGCGGCGAGTAAGCCAGCAGCGAGACGCCGAGGTGGTACATGGTTTCATCAAGCCCGTTTTCCACCGTGCGGTTCACCAGGCAATAAGGGTTTTGCACCGTGGCCAAGCGAGGCAGGCCATGCTGCTCGGCAAGGCGCACAAACTCATGCACACCGTAGGGCGTCTCATTAGACAAGCCCACCGCGCGCACTTTGCCCGCTTGCACCAGCGTTTGCAGGGCTTCGAGTTGGGCCAGGATGGTGTTGCAGGGCGCCACTTTGGTCGGGTCAAAATACACACCGCCAAAGGCGGGCACATGGCGCACGGGCCAGTGAATTTGGTAGAGGTCAATCACCTCGATGTTCATACGCTTTAAGCTGCCCTCACAGGCGGCCACAATGTCTGACACCGTCAGGTCAGCACTGCCACCCCGAATCCAGGGCATGCCGCGCGAGGGGCCGGCCACTTTGGTGGCAATCACCAGCTTGTCGCGGGCACCTGGAGTTTTGTTGAGCCAGTTGCCAATGATGATTTCAGTGGCGTTGAAGGTTTCGGCGCGCGGCGGCACGGCGTACATCTCGGCCGTGTCAATGAAGTTAACGCCGCGCTCCAATGAGCGGTCCAAAATAGCGTGAGAGGTAGCTTCATCCACCTGCTCGCCAAAGGTCATGGTGCCCAAGCAAATAGGGGTGACCTGCAAATCGCTCTGACCGAGTTGTACTGTGTTCATGCTGACTCCGAAAAATAGGTGGGGTAATTAAACGAAAAAAAGGCGACTGGCGTGCGCCAGGCTTTCTAGCACGGCGGCTCAATCCAGGGGCCGAAAAGCGAAAGGTCGTAAACCCGGTTTGGGTGAGTCGCCTGGTGCCGGGTTGGCTGGGCGTCCGGTCCCCCGGCGCTCCACAAGCGGTTTGGCTGCCCCGCTGCTCAGGTCGTACTTTCGGCGTTGTTCGGGGTCTGACAACACGGTGTAGGCCTGAACGATAGCGATCAAGCGCCCAGCTGCGGAGTCGTCAGCCAGGTTTTTATCAGGGTGGTTGAGCTGCGCCAAGCACCGAAAAGCCGCCTTGATCACGGGCGCACTCGCCCTCGGGCTGACCTCCAGGGTGTCATAAAAAGTGGGGCCAGGCTGCGCAGTTTTCATTCTGAATTCAGTCTAGCACGGGCCTCTTCCTGCAGTCTGAGCACACGGCGTTGCACTTTACCGGTGGTGGTCATGGGCAAGGCGTCCACAAATTCGATTTCTTTCGGGTACTCGTAGGGGGCCAACTTGCCTCGGACGTGGGCTTGCAATTCGGCGATAAGTTCTTGCTCAAACTGGCCTTCAAAGCCCGTATAGCTTGCTTTAGCAGCTAGATAATCAGTAGCGATCACCACGTAGGCTTTGACCAAGGCACCCCGTGTTTTGTCAGGCTTTGGCACCACAGCGGCATTGGCCACAGCGGGGTGTTTGACCAGGCAATTCTCGATTTCGCCCGGGCCGATGCGGTAACCCGCGGCTTTGAAGATGTCGTCTGCGCGACCCTGGTACCAAAGGTAACCCTCGGCATCAAAGGTGGCCAGGTCGCCTGTGCGGCACCAGTCGCCGGTGAATTTGTCTTGCATGGCGGCGTCATTTTTCCAATAGCCCAAAAAGAAAATGGGGTCTGGGTGGCCGTGGGCGTCAAAGCGGTTCAGCGCCACATCGCCCGCCACGCCTGGCGCGCACTCCAGGCCCGCCTCATCGATCACCGCCACACGGTGGCCGGGGTAGGCTTTGCCCATACTGCCGGGTTTGGCGGGCCAGCGGGTGGCGCAGTTGCCCACGATGTAGTTAATTTCCGTTTGCCCAAACATCTCGTTGACTGTCACGCCCAATTGGCTTTGGCAGTAGTCAAACACCGCGTCCCCCACCGCCTCGCCCGCGCTCATGATGGCTTGCAGCTTGAGCTTGAACTGCTGGCGTACGCTGATTTTGGGCGTGCCGGGGTAGGCCTTCATCATGGCTTTGAGCGCCGTGGGAAATAAAAACGTGTGCGTAACGCCAAATCGCTGCATCAACTCAAACGCCGCTTGCGGGCTGAAACGCCCATTAAAGGCGACGATGGGGCGACCAAAGTAGAGCGTGGGCAGCAAGGCATCCATCAGCCCGCCGGTCCAGGCCCAATCGGCGGGGGACCAAAACACAGCCTCGGAATGAGCGTTCTTGATGCCGTCAAAACCAAACCAGTTTTGGCTGCAGACAAAGCCCGTCAGGTTGCCTATAAGTGCGCGATGGGGAATGAGGGCACCTTTGGGGTTGCCGGTGGTGCCGCTGGTGTAGATCAAAATGGCGGCGTCATCGGCCAGGGTCTTGGTAGGCACGAACTGGGGCGAGACTTTGGCCAAGGCGGCGGTGTAGTCCACATCGGCCTTCTTCCGAGCGGCGCCCACACCCAGCACGCAGCGCAGCAGGGGGCACTCTGGGCGCACGCTCAAGATGTTGTCGATTGAACTTTCATCACAAATCGCCACCACGGCTTCGCTGTCAATCAAGCGAAACGCCAGCGCCTCGGGGCCAAACAACATGGACAGCGGCATCGCCACCGCGCCCATTTGCAGCACCGCCATGTAGGCCACCGCCGTCTCAAAGCGTTGCGGCATCACCATCGCCACCCGGTCACCGCGCTGCACGCCCAAATCGTGCAATACGTTGGCAAGCCGGCTGGCTTGCTCTTGCAACTCAAAATAAGTGTGTGAAGTGGCT
>CAIMHL010000587.1 GCA_903840825.1 uncultured beta proteobacterium | reverse complement strand
GGTTTTGAAAAACAGAACACACTATATATGGGGTCTGGAGTGAATGCAAGCCACTACAGGTAGTGTATCTGCTGTGTTTGTAGCCAAAAATGGAATTAATCGATTTTTCAGTTCTGCCAAGCCCAGATCGGGCTGAATTCGACTATTTAGTGCGCTTAGTTTTAGTGCCTGTCGAAGCTCTGTAAAGCTGAAAATGCACACAAAATTACCAATAAATAGTGCGTTTTGCAGGGGGCGGCAGGTGGTGCGGGTACTTTATTAAATTGCATGCCGAGTACCCAAGAACACCTAATTTTAAAAACAGGCTGAAAAATAATTATTTTTATTTTTCAGGTGTCATCATTTTTGGGAAAGAACTTATTTGAAACACCGATCGATTTTTGCATGAGTGTCCAATCAAACCCAACTCCAGGGTAATTTTTTCGACCCGGCGCTACGTGATCATGGCCTGCAATATGGGCAATGGGGAAATGTTGGAGCAGTGCTGCACACAAACTTTCCAGAGTTTCGTATTGGCAGGCTTCAAAGCCATCGCCCTCCAGGCCTTCGAGTTCGATACCAATGGAGAAATCATTGCAGTTGCTGCGCCCCAGGTGGCTGGAGGTACCGGCGTGCCAGGCACGGTCATTGCAGCTGACAAACTGCTGAAGCTCGCCTTGGCGGCGAATGTAAAAGTGAGAGGAGACCCGAATGCCCTCAATACTTTTGAAGTACGGGTGGGCATTCCAGTCCAACTGGTTGGTAAATAGCTGTTGGACTTCATTACCCCCAAACTGCCCAGGAGGCAGGCTGATCGAGTGGACAACGATCAGGCTAATAGTGGTGCCCGGTGGCCGGGGGCCAAAATTGGGGCTTGGGCAGTGACCAGAAAATTGGTACCACCCGTCTTTCCACAAAGGTGTGGCGTGTGAGGTGCCTAACTTGCTGTTCATTTATCCCTCCGAGGCACGGCGGTGCTCTTCGCTGCAATACAGCCCTTTTTTGCCAGGGATGGCCTCGCCTGCCGGAATGTGAACCGCGCAATGAAGGCAAGCTACCATCGTCAGCGGATGGGCGGTTGATGGTTTTGACTTTTTGGGCCTAGGCAAACCAGGCCGCTTGTTGCGCCAGAGCCAGATCAAAACCAGCACCAGCAAAATAACCGTAAAGAATTTCAAGATGTCCGGCCCAACACAACTTCCATGACAAAACGCGAGCCCACATAGGCCAGCAGCAGCAGCAGGGAGCCTACATACAAGAAACGCACCGCCCGCTTGCCGCGCCAGCCAAACTGGGCACGGCCTACCAGCAAGGTGGCAAATACCAGCCAGGACAAAACAGAAAAGGCGGTTTTATGGTCCCACTTGAGCTGTGTGTTGGGGCCATAAAGTTGTTTTTCAAACAGAAAACCGATCAACAATGTCGCCGTTAGCAGGATAAAGCCCGCCCCAACAAAGCGAAAGGTCAAGCGCTCCATCATCAATAGCGGCATTCCACTATGCGAGTCCGAGGCTTGCCTGATGTGCTCCTCTGTGCGTGCCATGAGCCAAGCATGGACAACAGCTACCCCAATCAGCCCGTAAGAAGCAATGCCCAGCGCCCAGTGCAGCGGCAGCCAGGGAGAGGCGTTGACATTGAGCACGTGCCCTGGCAGCAGCGCGGCCATCAGCACGGCAACGGAACCCAGGGCAGAGAGTGTCCATTGCGTTTTCAAGAGTGGGTACAAATGACTCTCAACGGCGTAAACCCCGGCCACCAACCAAGCGGTCATGGACAAGGCAGGCGCAAAGCCGAAACGCGGTTCAGGACCAAAAAGGCTCCAAGCCAAGATCATGGCATGCAGCAACCAAGCCATTCGAACCGCCATGAGCGCCTGTGCGGACCCCAAGCGTGCAGTACCCAGGCGTGCGGCACCCATGGCTGACAGCGCATAGCCCGCAGCGGCGGCTATCGACAAGGTCAAACCAAAAGGGGAAGCATTGGCTAAAATCATGGCTACAGTTTAGCGTTTTGCTCATTGCCATTGTCTGTTGGCACACAACCCAGGTTCCGTTAACCGGAATAATCTTTATGGCATCAGCCCTTTCCGACAAACTATCCCGCTTGGTCCAGCAAATGCGCGGTCAGGCCCGCATCACCGAGTCAAATATCGCGGACATGCTGCGTGAGGTGCGCATGGCCCTGCTGGAGGCTGACGTGGCACTGCCCGTAGTGCGCGATTTCATTGCCCGTGTCAAAGACAAGGCGATGGGGCATGAGGTGCTGACCTCCCTGACGCCCGGTCAGGCCTTGGTCAGCATTGTCAACAAAGAACTAGCCGCCACCATGGGTGAGGGCGTGAGCGACATCAATCTGGCAGCGCAACCACCGGCGGTTATTTTGATGGCGGGTTTGCAGGGTGCGGGTAAAACCACCACCACCGCCAAACTGGCCAAACACTTAATTGAGAAGCGCAACAAAAAAGTGCTGACCGTCTCGGGTGACGTGTACCGCCCGGCCGCGATTGAGCAGTTGAAAACCGTCACCGCGCAGGCGGGTGCCGAATGGTTCCCCAGCACCATTGACCAAAAGCCGGTTGATATTGCACTCGCCGCGCTGGACTATGCCCGCAAGCATTACTTTGACGTGTTGTTGGTTGATACCGCCGGCCGCTTGGCGATTGATGAAGCCTTGATGCTGGAAATCAAACAGCTTCACGCGGTGCTGAACCCGGTAGAAACCTTGTTTGTGGTGGACGCCATGCAGGGCCAGGACGCGATCAATACGGCCAAAGCCTTCAAGGACGCCTTGCCGCTCACCGGCATCATCTTGACCAAGCTTGATGGTGATTCGCGTGGTGGCGCTGCGCTGT
>CAIMHL010000586.1 GCA_903840825.1 uncultured beta proteobacterium | reverse complement strand
GCGGTCCACCGCCCAGGTGTAGTCCTCTTCGGTGGTGCTGCTGAAGTTCCAGTCACAAAACTCGAAATCTGGCACATCACCCAAGAATTTCCAGTGAATGACGCCGCTCGAATCCACAAAATGAATCTCAATATTGGTCGAACTGGCCACCTCTTCCAAATGAAAACCAGGGCCGGGGAAACCGGCTAAATCATCCAGGGCGCGCCCTTGCAACAGCTCGGTGAGCGCACGCTCCAGGGCAATCTCAAAACGCGGGTGCGCCCCAAAGCTGGCAAAACAGCCTTGGTCCTGGGGGTTTAAGAGCGTCACATTCATGACCGGATACTCGCCACCCAAGGAAGCGTCTTTCACCAAAATACCAAAGCCGGCCGCGCGCAACGCAGCAATACCAGCCGCAATGCGGGGGTAACGGGCAATGACCGACTCGGGCACATCAGGCAGGCAAATGCCTTCACTGATGATGCGGCCCTTAATATAGCGCTCAAAAATTTCCGACAAAGCCTGGGTTCGCGCCTCGGCTTGGGTATTGCCCGCCGACATGCCGTTGCTCACATACAGGTTGCCAATGATGTTGACGGGGAAATAAGTGGTGACACCATCGCGCTCACGCACATAAGGAATAGCGCAAATGCCACGTTCCAAGTTGCCCGAGTTGAATTCAACCAAGCTGGTGGCGTCTACGCTGCCCTCGGGGTTGTAAAACTTGTGCAGGCCGGGGTTGAGTAAATCAATCGGCCAACTACCATCTTCATTGGGTGTGAACCAGCGCTCTTGCGGGTAGTGCACAAAATGGCGGTCTGCCACTTTGGGGCCGAGGTAATAGTGGGTCCAAAAATAATTGGTGGACAAGCGCTCAAAAAACTCACCCAGCGCACTCGCCAAGCAAGCCAGCCGCGTGGCGCCCTTACCGTTGGTAAACAAGATGGGGCAATCCCTGTCACGAATGTGCACCGACCAAATGCCATCGACCGGGTTCAGCCAGCTTTTTTCTTCAATATGAAAACCCAGCGCCTGGAGTTTCCCTTGCAGCTTTTTTATCGTGGATTCGAGGGAGGCATCTTTGCCAAGGATAAAGTTTTCAATATTCATGGGGGATTAGCATACCGCACACGCTCTTTACCTCACGCCGGCTGCTTGCTGAAGCTAGACTCTGAACTCTCGCGACCCCCACAAAATAAACTGGAGCTCCCATGATTCTTGAACTTGCCGACATTCGCATTCATCCCGGCCAAAACGCTGCTTTTGAAGAAGCCATTGAACGCGGCCTCAAGTCCGTCATCCACAGTGCCAAGGGCTTTCAGGGCTTTAAGGTCAACCGGGGCATGGAAAGTCCTGAGCGTTATATTTTGCAAATTTTCTGGGACACCCTGGAAGACCACATGGTCGGTTTTCGGCAATCGCCCGCTTTTGCCGACTGGCGCGCCATCGTGGGGCCCTTTTTTGCCGGCCCGCCCACAGTTGAGCATTTCGAGTTAGTCGCCAAATCCGATTAAGTCTGACTCATCATGAACTACGTCTTTAGCCCTAGCCCCACCGTCTCTGTGCCTGTGTTGGGGACCTCAGAACAATTTCCAGTGCACCGCATTTATTGTGTGG
>CAIMHL010000585.1 GCA_903840825.1 uncultured beta proteobacterium | reverse complement strand
GGTGTTGGTGATTTGCAGGGCATCACGGAGCGACTGGATTACGTGGCGGGCTTAGGTGCAGATGGCATTTGGTTGTCTCCATTCTTTAAAAGTCCAATGAAAGATTTTGGCTACGATGTGAGCGACTATTGCGATGTCGATCCCATGTTTGGTACCTTGTCGGACTTCAAGGCCTTGGTGAAGCGCGCACATGATCTAGGTTTGAAGGTCATGATTGACCAGGTCCTTTCCCATTGTTCAGACCAGCATCCGTGGTTTGCTGAAAGTCGCGCCAGTGCGAGCAATCCTAAAGCTGATTGGTTTGTTTGGGCCGACTCAAAACCTGATGGCACGCCACCCAATAATTGGCTGTCCATATTTGGCGGAAGCGCATGGCAATGGGATACCCGTCGGTGCCAGTATTTCATGCACAATTTTTTGACCAGTCAACCTGATTTGAATTTTCACAATCCTGAAGTGCAGGAAGCGTTGTTGGAAACCGTTAAGTTCTGGTTGGATTTGGGCGTTGATGGTTACCGCCTCGACACCGCCAACTTTTACTTTCATGATTTGCTTTTGCGCAATAACCCCGCACGGGGTCGACCTAGCGGAGAAGACCCAGCCGTCAGTGCCGTGAATCCGTACGGCTGGCAGTGGCATCAGTTTGACAAGAGTCAGCCTGAAAATCTTGCATTCTTGAGAAAGCTGCGGGCTTTGCTTGACCAATACCCTCATACAACCATGGTGGGCGAAATTGGCGATGACGACGGCTTGGCCCGTGTCGCAGAGTACACCAGTGGAGGTGATAAATTGCACATGGCGTACTGCTTTGATTTGCTGGGGACTGCGCACAGTTCAAACCATATTCATTCAGTGATCGACCGATTTGAGAAGGTCGCAGCAGGTGGGTGGCCTTGTTGGGCATTGTCAAACCATGATGTTGTCCGAGTAGCGACCCGCTGGGGTGGTGACCACCCAGCAGGTGGTTTGCTTCGTCTGGCTGCCGCTTTACAGATGACCTTGCGCGGAACACCTTGTATCTATCAGGGCGATGAGTTGGGTCTGCCTGAAGCTGTGATTGAGTTTGGCGATATTCAGGACCCCTATGGCATCACGATGTGGCCAGAATTCAAGGGGCGCGATGGGTGTCGTACGCCGATGCCCTGGACATCACAAGCCGCTGACCTAGGGTTTTCACCCCACCAATCTAGTCCTGTTAGTCCCTGGTTACCTGTCTCGGAGTTACATCGCGAACTAGCCGTTGATGTGCAATATAAATCGCCAGATTTTTTACTGACTTTTTATCAAAATTTATTGCACTGGCGCCGGTCGCAGTCAGCTCTGATTCAGGGTGAGTTGACGCTGCTGCCTTCGCATAGTCAGATACTGGCTTATGTCCGTTCAGACCATTCACAACGCATTATTTGTTTGTTTAATTTGAGTGAAACTTCTGCCTCGTGGTCAATGCCTGAACTGTATTCACTCAACACGATCCTGCATGAGAGCGGGTTGTCGGGGGCATCGATCACGGGCCGCCAAGTTCATTTTGAGCCTTGGGGTGGGCTACTTGCACTGCTTGATTAAGGTTTTTTCCATTTACACTTCAGAATCTATATAAGGGTTTTCAGTGTGAATATTCGGCAGCTTGCCAAAGAACTCGGGCTTTCAACATCGACCGTTAGCCGTGCATTGAATGGCTACCTTGATGTGAACGCTCAAACTAGGCTGCGTGTTCAAGAAGCGGCGCATACGCTGGGCTACCGACCAGACGCTGGTGCGCGGCGTCTGGTGCGCGGCAGCACGGATGCCATCGGTATCGTTTATTCGGCAGCGGTAGAAAACTTGGGGAATCCACAATTTTTGGATATGGCAGGCGGTTTGGCTGAGCGCCTAGAGCAGCAGCAGTTTGATTTGCTTCTGGCGGTAGCCAGCAATGATCAAGAGCTACGAATCTACGACCGATTGTTTCGGGGGGGGCGTGTGGATGCCGTTGTAATTCCAAACACGCACCTGCAAGATAGCCGAGTTGATTACTTACTGGAAAAGAAATACCCATTTTTGGGCTATGGGCGCACAGAAAACTGCAGTGACTACTCTTGGTTCGATTTTGACAACGAGCGGGGGAGTGTTCTGGCCGTAGAGCACTTGCTCAAGCTGGGACATACGGCAATTGCCTATGTGCACGCCTCACTGGCTTTGAATTTTTCATTCCAGCGTCATCAGGGTTTTATGGCTGCACTGAATGCGGCCGGTTTAACGTGCCCACCTTCGTACCAAGTTGGCCCTGCCGCTGATCGGCGAAGCGGCTTGGAGGCCGTGACGAAACTGCTGGCCCTGGAGAACCCGCCAACGGCCATTGTTGTAGACAACAATTTAGGCGGTGTGGGGGTGCTGCGTGGCTTGCTGGCTGCCGGAATTCAAGTGGGCAAAGACATCTCCATTGTGGTTCATGGCGAAATACCTGTTGACACTCTTTTGGATTGCGCAGATGTCACTACGGTCACCCAACCGACTGCCTATGAGACAGGGGTAAAAATGGCTGATATGGTTTTGCGCCTGCTGCAAGCACCCAACGAGGGTCCCTATCAGATGCTTAAGCAACCTGAATTGGTTTTGGGTATGACTACTGGGCCCTGTCCCTGATTGGGCCCTGAATAGAGGTGCTCAATACGCTGAATCCAGCGTCGCTTTATAATATTGGCTCCGAGGAGCGTTGCAGCTTATCAAGTCTTATTCAAGGCCGGTGTTAAGTGAGGCTCGGAAACCATCATTGTCTTTTGACTGATGCACCCTCAACTGCGCTCACCCACTGATTTGTGCGGTGAGTCCTTCAATAACAATCGCATCAAATCAGTGGTTCTCAAATTTATTTTTGGATTGAATCATGAGCGCTGTATTGAAATTAGTGAAAACCCGAGCCAAACCCCTCGTCAATGCCCTGGCAAAAGCCGTGGCAGCACCGGCCAAGGCACCCGCCAAGGCCAAACTCAAAGCCGCTGTCAAGGTGGTGCCGGTAGCCAAAGTTGAAGACTTTGTCATTGCCGACCTGAGCCTGGCCGCTTGGGGTCGCAAAGAGTTGAATATTGCCCAGACAGAAATGCCTGGCCTGATGGCCATTCGTGAAGAGTTTGCCAAAGACCAGCCTTTGAAAGGCGCCCGCATCACCGGTTCGCTGCACATGACGATTCAGACAGGTGTGCTGGTTGAAACCCTGCAAGCCTTGGGTGCTGATGTGCGTTGGGCCTCATGCAATATTTATTCCACGCAAGACCACGCTGCTGCCGCGCTGGTTGAGGCGGGCACGCCCGTGTTTGCCTACAAGGGCGAAAACTTGGTGGACTACTGGGATTACACCCACCGCATTTTTGAATTCAACGGCAAAAAAGGCACGGCCGCTGAAGGCCCCAACATGATTTTGGATGACGGTGGCGATGCCACTTTGCTGATGCATCTGGGTGCCAAGGCCGAGAAAGACCTCAAAGTCCTGGGCAAGCCTGGCAGCGAAGAGGAAGTTTGCCTGTTTAACGCCATCAAAGCCAAGCTCAAGCTAGACCCCACTTGGTACAGCCGCCGCCTGAAAAACATCATTGGCGTCACTGAAGAAACCACGACCGGTGTCTTGCGTCTGAACGAAATGGCAACCCGTGGCGAATTGGCCTTTCGTGCCATCAACGTCAACGACTCTGTCACCAAGAGCAAGTTTGACAATCTGTACGGTTGCCGCGAGTCTTTGGTGGACGCCATCAAACGCGCCACCGACGTGATGATTGCCGGTAAAGTAGCTTTGGTCGCTGGCTACGGCGACGTGGGCAAGGGCTCCGCCCAAGCACTTCGTGCCCTGAGCGCCCAGGTCTGGGTGACCGAGGTCGACCCTATCAACGCGCTGCAAGCGGCCATGGAAGGCTACAAAGTGGTCACGATGGAATATGCCGCCGACAAGTGCGATATTTTTGTGTCGGCCACCGGCAACAAAAACGTCATTACCTACAAGCACATGGATGCCATGAAGGACCAGGCTATCGTTTGTAACATTGGTCATTTCGACAACGAAATCGACGTCGTTTCGCTGGCCAAGTGCAAGTGGGAAGAGATCAAGCCCCAGGTGGACCATGTTATTTTCCCGGCTAAAGGTAAAAAGCCTGCCAAGCGCATCATTTTGTTGGCCAAGGGTCGTTTAGTGAACTTGGGTTGCGGCACGGGTCACCCCAGTTTTGTCATGTCATCAAGCTTCGCCAACCAGACGATTGCCCAGATTGAGTTGTTCACCAAGCCCAAAGCCTATAAAGCCGGCCAAGTCTATGTACTGCCCAAGCACTTGGACGAAAAGGTGGCACGTTTGCACCTGAGCAAAGTCGGCGCCATGCTGAGTGAGCTGACCGATGAGCAAGCCGCCTACATTGGCGTCAACAAAACCGGCCCTTACAAAGCTGATACTTACCGCTACTAAGCCAATAAAAAAAGAAACTACATGCGCGCAGACCAACTTCTCGTTCAACTCAACCTCGCCAGCACGCGATCCCAGGCTCAGCGCCTGATTGCCGATGGCGTGCAGTGGCTTAAAAGCGGAGAGTGGAAAACCGTCACCAAAAATGGCGACGATATTCCACTCGATGCTGAAATCAAGCTGCTGGATGATTCCGAGGCGCGTTATGTGTCTCGGGGTGGACTGAAGCTGGAGGCTGCGCTTAAAAAAGTGGGATTGACGGTTGCTGGCTTGGCCTGCCTGGATGTGGGGCAGTCAACCGGCGGTTTTACGGACTGCTTGCTGAAGCACGGGGCTGCGTCTGTGGTGGGTGTGGATGTGGGCAGTGCCCAGCTTCACCCCAGCCTGCGCCAGGACCCGCGTGTGCTGTGTGTTGAAAAGGTCAATGCGCGTTCTTTGTCTGCTGACGACTTGATCGCAGCTTACGAGATGAGTACCAGCGAGGGAGGCCAGTTTGAGGTCGAGGATGAAGATGGCGCTCCGCTTGAGTTCGCCCCTGAATTTGATTTGATTGTGGCTGACCTCTCGTTCATCTCGCAAACCTTGGTGCTGCCCGCTGTGGTGCCTTTGTTGAAAGCGGGTGGCACGCTGCTGACCTTGGTAAAACCTCAGTTTGAGTTGCAGCCAGGTCAAGTGGGCAAGGGCGGCATTGTGAAAGATGCCTCCCATTACCCTTTCATCGAAGAGCGCCTTCGCGAGTCTTGCACCGATTTGGGTTTAACAGTGAGTGCCTGGTTCGATTCACCGATCGAAGGTGGTGACGGAAACCGCGAATTCTTTATTTGCGCCCATAAGCCTGCACAAGCCTAACAACGATGTCCGTCTCTGCAAGCTTAGCGTGGAGTCCACGCCATGGGATGCGAGAGCTTGATTTGTTGAGATAAATTTACCGAGCTAATTTAAGTAATCGCCATGAAAAGTGCTGTCCCATTTCCCTTGAGTTTTGAATTTTTCCCACCCAAGACGCCCGAGGGCGCTGAAAAGTTGCGCTTGGTTCGCCAGCAACTCTACGCATTAAAGCCTGAGTTTTGCTCAGTTACTTTTGGTGCCGGTGGTTCTACCCAAGAAGGTACATTCAATACCGTGAGAGAAATTCTGAGTGAGGGCGTCAGCGCTGCCTCGCATTTCTCTTGCATTGGTGCTACTCGCGCC
>CAIMHL010000584.1 GCA_903840825.1 uncultured beta proteobacterium | reverse complement strand
CGATGCTTGGGCTTATCTCAAGGATGTGCTGACCAAGTTGCCAACCTGGCCGAACTCACGGCTGGAGGCGTTGTTGTCGCATCGCTGGGTGGCGCCGACTTCTAGCTGACCTGCAGCGAATCGGCAAGATGGGTTGGCCGTGCGCTTACCATAATATGCGCATATTAGTTTTCATTAGGAGTTAGCTGTGCCCACAGCATCCGCCGCCACTGGCGCCACCATGCGTAAACGTGCCGTCAACCTGAGCTTGAATGAAGGTCTGGTCGCTCAGGCCAAGATCTACACCGGCAACCTCTCTGCCACCATGGAAGACCTGCTGGCAACCTATGTGGCTC
Organism: uncultured beta proteobacterium; assembly: GCA_903840825.1. Taxonomy (GTDB): domain Bacteria; phylum Pseudomonadota; class Gammaproteobacteria; order Burkholderiales; family Burkholderiaceae_C; genus Rhodoferax. The sequence goes on along the minus strand of CAIMHL010000584.1, from coordinate 1,437 downwards.
AGCAGCAGCAAACCCGTCTCACACGCACGCAGCAGGCTGACGCGGCGTCCATGGACTGGAACGCTCTGCATGCGTCCGCAGGCTCGTTTGCTGATGAGCATTCGACCCTGTAATGGCGCAGTTCGATGTCCGCCGCAACAAAGGGCCGCTGAAGGAATCCATTCCATTCGTGGTGGTCGTTCAGTCAGCGCTGTTTGACCTTTACCGCAGGCGTATGGTGGTGCCATTAGTGCGCCGCAGCGCGCTGCCTGGGCTAACTGCTGCTGCAGGTTCCCGCATGAACCCTGTGTTTGAAGTGGAGGGTGTGCCAGTGGTGCTCCATCCGCCGGACATGGTTTCTGTTGCTTTCGATCAACTTGGCGAGCACACCACATCGCTAGCGGAATACGGCCAAGCCATTGCCGACGCCCTGGATGAGTTGCTCACTCGCTCCTGGGGCTATAACAACCATCACAACCCTGCAAGTTCAGGTATCAATATTCCCAGCGCGCAAGGCATTGGCTTCAATGAACTCACGACGGGGCTCTACCTCGTCGCCCATCAGCATGGTAAAGACGCGGTCAGCCTCGATGGCGTCGTCAATTTGCACTTTTAAGAGGCGACGAACGGTGGGGTCCATGGTGGTTTCCCAGAGCTGGATGGGGTTCATCTCGCCCAATCCTTTGTAGCGCTGGCGTGAGGTGGCGTGCTCGGCTTGGGCGATGAGCCAGGCCATGGCTTCGCGGAAGTCGGCTACTTTTTCTTCTTTTTGACGCTCGCCTTCACCGCGCATGACTTTGGCGCCTTCGCCAAGCAAGTCTTTGAAGGTGCTGGCTGCTTCTGCCAAAGCTGCGTAGTCAGAGCCGTGTACAAAGTCTTGCGTGAGCACGCTGCTTTTCACGTTGCCATGGTGGCGGCGGCTGATGCGCAGAATAGGCTTGTCGGTGCGCACGTCAAACTCACCGGCCACTTCGGCATCGGGGAGTTTGGCTTGCAGGGCGGCGGCTGAAATTTCAGCATCGGCCACAGTGTCGAGGTTGAGCGACACGCCATCGGCGACAGAGCGCAGGGCTTCTGCGTCCATGAAGTTGCGCAACCGGGCAATCACGGCTTGGGCCACTTGGTGCTTGCGGGCCAGTTCGGCCAGTGTGTCACCGCTTAGAGTGGTTCCGTTGGCGCCGCCGGTATGCACCGAAGCATTGACCAGCGCAATGCGCATCAAGAAGCCGTCAAGCGCCGGGGCGTCTTTCAGGTACAGCTCTTCTTTGCCGGCCTTGACCTTGTACAGCGGTGGCTGGGCAATGTAGATGTGACCGCGCTCGACCAACTCAGGCATTTGGCGGTAAAAGAAAGTGAGCAGCAGCGTGCGGATGTGGGCGCCGTCAACGTCGGCATCGGTCATGATGATGATGCGGTGGTAGCGCAGTTTGGCGACGTTGAAGTCGTCGTTGCCGGTGG
>CAIMHL010000583.1 GCA_903840825.1 uncultured beta proteobacterium | reverse complement strand
CTGTTTGAGCACGTATCCATTGATCAAAAAAACGATATTTCGGGAAATTAAATAGTGGGAAACAATTGAAATCTGATCCAAATATAGGCGCAAATTCTGGATGGCTGCAATGCAGCGATGGACTAAACCGCTCCCGCGGTAGTCTCCGAGTTGATGGGTTCGCTATGACGGGCGAACGGATAGGCAGATGCTATGGATCGAGGCAATTGGCCTCGTTCATACAGGAGCCCACCATGAAAACGTCAATTCCAACCGTCTCGCCGCTACGTCAACGCATGGTGGAGGACATGCACATGCGCAAGCTGGCACCCAAAACACAAGCCGCTTACGTACTTGCCGTTCGCAAGTTCGCCAAGTTTCTAGGCCACTCGCCCGACACCGCTCTTGATGAAGACTTGCGCCGCTTTCAATTGCATCTGGTTGACCAAGGCGCCTCACCCATGACGCTCAATGCCACCATCATGGGTTTGAAGTTTCTCTTTGACATCACCCTGGGCCGCCCAGAGGCGATGGCCAAGATGCAATCGGTGCGCGTGCCGCAAACATTGCCCGTGATCTTGAGCAAAGAAGAAGTCACCCGACTGATCGCCTGCGTCGGACACATCAAGCACCAGACAGCGCTGTCACTGGCTTATGGGACGGGCCTGCGGGTGGGCGAGGTCGTGGCCCTCAAAGTAGGTGATATTGACGGCCAACGCATGACGCTGCGGGTTGAACAAGGTAAAGGCCGCAAGGACCGCTACGCCATGCTCTCGCCCGTGCTGCTGGAGCGCTTGCGGGTCTGGTGGCGCGTGGCCCACGCACAGGGCAAGATGCTCGAGGGAGGCTGGCTGTTTCCAGGGCTCGATCCTTTGCAATCATTGAGCACACGCCAACTCAACCGCGCCATCCACGACGCCGCCACCATGGCGAAAATCGACAAGCACGTCTCCATGCACACCCTCAGACACAGCTTTGCCACCCACCTGCTGGAGCAGAAAGTTGATATCCGTGTGATTCAGGTATTACTGGGGCACCAACGCTTAGATACCACGGCGCATTACGTGCAGGTGGCCACGGAGCTTCTGCGCGAAGTGATCAGCCCGCTGGAAACCCTACAACCGGCCTAGCGTCCTGCCATGGGCCCGATTGCCCTGGAAGTTGCAGATATCTTGCGCACCCATGGGCCAGCCTGGCGACTGGCTCAACGCCCCCACTTAAGCCTGGGTCAGCTCAAGGTCATGACTGCCATTGAGCAGTGCCGCACGTCGGCGCTGGGGGGCCATGTTTTGCGCTGCACGGACTGCGCGCACGATGTGGTGTCGTACAACTCTTGCCGCAACCGCCACTGCCCCAAATGCCAAGCCGTTGCCGCCAAGCGTTGGCTGGTGGCCAGACAGGCCGACTTGCTGCCAGTGGACTATTACCATGTGGTCTTCACGCTGCCGGCCCCCATCAGTGACATCGCCTATTACAACCAGGCCGTGCTTTACGGCTTGCTGTTCGAGATCGCAGCAGACACGCTCACCACCATTGCCGCTGACCCCCAACATCTGGGTGCGCAAGTGGGCGCCACGCTGGTGCTGCACACCTGGGGGTCGGCGCTCGCGCACCACCCGCATGTTCACGGCATTGTGCCCGGCGGGGGGCTCTCGCCGGACGGCCAGCGTTGGGTGGCCTGCAAACCCGGCTTCTTCCTGTCGGTTCGGGTGCTATCGCGCTTGTTTCGGTACCGGTTTCTGGTCGCCTTGGTGCAGGCCCACCTGGCAGGCAAGCTGCAGTTTTTTGGCCATCACGCCGACTTGGTCGACCCCAAGGCCTTTGCCCGCTGGCTGGCCCCCTTGCGCCAATGCGAATGGGTGGTCTATGCCAAGCAGCCATTTGCCGGACCCGAGGCGGTCCTGGCGTATCTGTCACGTTACACACACCGGGTGGCGATTGCCAATTCAAGACTGATCGCCCTGGACGAACGCGGGGTCACCTTCCGCTGGAAAGATTACCGGGATAAGGCCAGGCCGGACAGACCCCGGCAAAAAACCATGACCCTCAGTGCCGATGAGTTCATGCGCCGCTTCTTGCTGCATGTGTTGCCGGCTGGGTTTCACCGCATCCGCCACTTCGGCCTGATCGCCAACAATGGGCGCAAAGAACGATTGGCACTGGCGCGCGAACTCTTGTGCGTGGTGGCCCCAATGACGGTCAATGAGCTTGGGAAGGACCAGGTGACAAGGCCCACAGAAGAGCCCATCCGGTTGAACTTTGTTTGCCGGCAGTGTGGTGCGCTGATGATCGTGCTGGAAACGTTCATACGTGACGCGTCAATTCGCGCACCACCTGCTGTACGAGGTGAGGCATGACGGCGCCTAGACGCCGCGGGCATGGCGGCACACGGACTTGGCCTCAGGGCGCGTCTGCGGGGAAAGGCTGGGCCGCAGCGTCAATGGAGGCGATTTCTGTCGTGCAAAAGTATGGGCACCAGTCGCCTTGGCGGCCCAGATGCAGGGGTTTGACACTTGACCAACTTCAATCAAGCAGAAAAACCGTGACGGGCCGCCAACCCGCCAACCTCAAATCCCCATAGCGGTATCAAGAAACAGCCGGGTGTGGCCAAACCCGCGGTTTCCTCCCTCGAGGTTTATACGACGCCCACCCTTGCGAGTGATTTAACTGTCTTGGCACGTTACTGCGGGTGAGCATCCTACAAACCTAAACAAAACCCGACTAATGGTCTACAGCGCCGCAGTCGCCAACTCACCGCGGAAAATGGGCGCCCTACCCCGCCTTTGGTTAAAACTTGATGAAGTTAATTACTCTGTCCATCATCGACTTGCTGGATGAGAATTCAGTCCACGAATGTGCCGCGGCAGGCCCTAAATGGGTGAACAGGTGACTGCCGTAATAGGGGCACCCTTCAACACTCTGGAAAAAACTCGATGGACAAATGACGTCTCTTGTACTAACATCAAGTCTTACGTACACACAAGAGGTATTTGCCATGACTGCTATTGCTACTGCTCGTACGGCCCGGCTCGGCCTGCGCGCGACACCTGAACAGGAATCCGTTTTGCGCCGCGCTGCCGAGGTTGCACACAAATCGTTAACTGATTTCATTCTTGATGCTGCTTACCAGGCCGCCGAGCACACTCTGCTTGATCAGCGATTGTTTATGGTTTCTGGCAGTCAGTACCAAGCGCTATTGGAAATGCTGGATCGACCTGCGTCTGACAACCCCGGTTTGGCTAATTTATTCTCTCGGCAACCGGTCTGGACAGCTAAATGAGTCTATCGGCTCCGCAGTCACTGGATGCGCATCATCAGCTGGAAGACTTTGACTGCGGAAAACCGGCCCTCACCGACTGGCTGCTGAGACACGCGCGGCAAGCTCAAGGTAGCGGCTCGGCGAAAACGTTTGTCGTCTGCGATGGACAACGCGTTGCCGGTTACTTCAGCTTGACAGTTGGCCAGATCGACACGATCGACGCGCCCGAGAGGATTCGTCGCGGGATGGGTCAGTACCCGATTCCACTGGTCATTCTGGCGAGACTTGCTATCGATCTCGACTACCAAAGACAGGGTCTTGGCTTCAGCCTGCTGCAAGACGCTATTCGCCGAACGGTTGCCATTGCTGATCACGCGGGAATTCGGGCTCTGCTGACACACCCCATCGACGAAGATGCCGAGGCGTTCTATCGGCGTTTTGGTTTCGAGTCGACACCAGCACATGATCGACAACTGATTCTGTTGCTCAAGGATGCCCGACGTTTTGTGGGAACACTGCAATGACATCGACTAGAAGCTAGCAAACCAGGTCATCGGGGTCTACGCATGCAAGCACCGGTGCACCCAGCAACTCAGAACCGTAGGCTGCAAGTAAAAACTCAAATGCCCCCTTCAATTATGAAGTTGCAGCTGCGCTAAATACTTGTCGACTGAGGACTCTAAGGAACTTCTAGTGCAGCATCTTGGCAAGTGCAGCGTCTGATGTGTTGCCGCTATGAGTGATGTAGCCAATTTACAGACAACAAAAAGCCCGGCTGGTCCGGGCTTGTTATTTTGGAATTCATCCCCGATTCATCCCCGAAACAGGCCTTGCGGCGCTAAGTCTTTGATTTTAAAAGGAATAAATGGGGTGGCTGATGGGGCTCGAACCCACGACAACAGGAATCACAATCCTGGACTCTACCAACTGAGCTACAGCCACCGTAACTATATTATAGCGTCTCGTTACCCCTAGGTAATGATCAAAACGGCTTCACAATTTTGTTTTTTGCGGTGATGGCACCAAAATTTCAACTTTGGCCCGCTCTTTCAATAACTTGTAATAGGCTTGGCTTTCCGCAGAGGTCCACATCTGTGAATATTGGGTAATTTGTTGTGCATTCTCAGCGGCCTGTGGTGGCGTGCGAGGTGTCACTTTATTGATCTTGACAACGGCATAGCCCTTGGCACCTAGATCTACACCAACGAAAGCTGGCAACGAAGCGGTATCTGCCTGAAGTGCGGCATTCAGAAGTTGTACGGGGGTATTCATGGCTTTGTCCCGTGACAAAACAATTTCCGCAGGCAGCACGGCTGTTGCTGGTGAAGCTTTCCAGAGCGCAAGTTTCTGAGCCCCTTCACTCTTAGATAGTTCAGCAGCTTGAAGGTTGGCAACTTGTGTGCGCACTTCATTTGTAACGTCTGCAAATGGAATAACTCGTGCGGGCGTGTGTTGAACAATTCTGGCAGCAGCCAACTGATTAGGAGCCACTTCAACAGCTTCTGTATTCCTCTTCTTTTCAACTGAGTCTGAAGAAAACACAGCTGATAAAAATTTGGCATTTGCCAGCACACCCGTTACAGACGCATCGGGTGTTCGCTTCAGCCCACTTGCCGTCTTGATCTCGAGTTTCAGTTTCTCTGCAATCGGCTTGAGTGAGTCTGACTGCTCGTAGACACCGTTTGTAAATGCCTCAGCAACCTCAGCATATTTTTTCTGCGACTGTTGAGTTTTCAAATCGGCTTCGATACCAGCACGCAATTCTTCAAAGCTGCGTTGAACGGGTTTTTTGATGTCGGTTAATTTAATAATATGGAAGCCAAACTCCGATTCGACAACGCCGCTCAGTTCACCTTTGTTCATTCCAAAAACAGCCTCTTCAACGGGCTTGACCATGGCGCCACGCGGAAAATAATCAAGATCGCCTCCGTTGACGGCACTTGCAGTGTCTTGCGAATTCTTTTTAGCGACATCCGCAAACGT
>CAIMHL010000582.1 GCA_903840825.1 uncultured beta proteobacterium | reverse complement strand
GTCTAGCGCCGAGGTGGGCTCGTCAAACAACATGATTTTGGGTTTGAGGCACAAGGCGCGGGCAATGGCGACGCGTTGCTGCTGGCCGCCAGAGAGTTGCAAAGGGTATTTGTGGGCCTGCTCGGCAATGCGAACCCGCTTGAGTTGGACCATGGCGCGTTCTTCAGCCTCTTTTTTAGGCATCTTGCCCACCCACATAGGGGACAGGGTCAGGTTTTCCAGCACGGTGAGGTGCGGAAACAGGTTGAACTGCTGAAACACCATGCCCACTTTTTTGCGGATGTCGTCAATGGCCTTCACGTCGTCGGTCAGCTCCACGCCGTCCACCCACAGGTGGCCTTGCTGGTGCTCTTCAAGGCGGTTGATACAGCGAATCAGGGTGGACTTGCCCGAGCCCGAAGGCCCGCAAATTACAATGCGCTCGCCGGGGGTCACGCTCAGGTCAATGTCGCGCAACACATGAAAGTTGTTGCCGTACCACTTGTTGAGCTTGTCGAATTTGATGATGGGTTCTGTCATGGGAAAACTCTTGAAAATATTTAGGGGGAGGGCGGGCGTAAGCGCAGGCTTAGCGCTGGCGTCCGCGGTTGACTTGTTTTTCAACCCAGATGCTGTAGCGGGACATGGAGAAGCAAAACACGAAGTAAATCAGGGCGATGAACAGGTAGCCTTCAATTTTGAAAGGCCGCCAGTCAGAGTCAGAATTCAGCGCCAGTGACAAAGCGCCAGTCAGCTCGTACAAGCTCACGATCGTCACCAGCGAGGTGTCCTTAAACGTGGAAATGAAGTTGTTCATGATGCTGGGCACCACCATGGCCAGGGCTTGGGGTAACACAATCTTGCCCTGGGTTTGCCAGTAAGACAGGCCCAGCGTGGCAGCCGCTTCAATTTGCCCCTTGGGCACCGCCTGCAAGCCGCCGCGAATGACCTCGGCCATGTAGGCTGCGGCAAACAAAGTAATGCCCACCAACACGCGAATCAATACGTCAATGGTGAAGCCCTGGGGCATAAACAGCGGAAACATGAACGAGGCCATGAACAACACCGAGATCAGGGGCACGCCCCGGATCAGCTCGACATAAATGGTGCAAAAAGTGCGAATGGCGGGCAGGTTGGAGCGGCGCCCCAGCGCTACGACCAAGGCAATTGGGAAGGCCATGGCCATGGACAAGGTGGACAGCAAAATGGTGAGCGGCAGGCCGCCCCAGCGGTCGGTCTCCACCTTGCTGAGGCCGAGCACATTGCCATACATGAGCATGAAAAAGACCGCCAGCACGACGACCCAGGCGGCCAAGAGCCACACGCGCCAAAAGGCGCGGGTGCAGCTGGCCACCAGCAAGCCCAGCATCAGCGTGGTGGCCACCAGGGGGCGCCATTGCTGCTCAAACGGGTAGCGGCCAAACAGGATGATGCGGTATTTCTCGGTGACTACGCCCCAGCAGGCGCCCACGCCATCGACCCGGCAGGCCTCAAAGTTGGGCTGCCAAGAGGCTCGGAAAATGGCCCAGCTCAGGAACTGGGGGATAAAGTAAAGCAGGGCGCCGCCAATCACCACCGTCATCAGGGCGGTAGACACATCGCTGAACAGGTTGGAACGAATCCACGCAATAGCGCCACTGTTTTGAACAGGGGCTGGGCGAGGGGCAATGGGTTGAAAAGTTTGTGCAGTCATGGAATGTTTGGGGTCGGGTTCAACGTTCCTGGATAGCCGAACGGGTGTTGTACCAGTTCATCAGCAAAGAGGTGCTTAGCGACGTGGTGAGGTACACCAGCATGACGATGGCGATGCACTCCACAGCGCGCCCGGTCTGGTTGAGTGCGGTGTTGGCAATCGAGACCACATCCGGGTAGCCAATGGCCACCGCCAGCGATGAGTTTTTCGTGAGATTTAAAAACTGGTTGGTCATGGGCGGGATGATCACCCGCAGGGCTTGGGGCAGCATCACCAGGCGCATGGATTGCCCGGGGTTCAGGCCCAAGGCGGCAGCAGCCTCACTTTGCCCCAAGGCCACCGACTGAATGCCCGAGCGCACCACTTCAGCCACAAAGGCGGCGGTGTAAATGCTCAAGCCCAGCAGCACCGAGAGGAACTCAGGGGTGAGGGAGCCACCTTTTTCAATCGCAAACTCGCCTTTCATGGGCGAATCAAGCGCCATCGGTGCGCCGCCAGCCAGCCAGCCCAACAGACCCCCAGCGAAGCAAATGGCCAGGGGCACCCAAAACATGCTCTTCAAATGGCCGGTGGCTTCAAACTGGCGACGCGCCCACTGGCGGTACACCACGGCCAAACCCAGGCCAGCGATCAGGCCAAAGAAGGCCCACAAATGCCCAGCAGCCCAAATAGGGATGGGAAAGCTCAAGCC
>CAIMHL010000581.1 GCA_903840825.1 uncultured beta proteobacterium | reverse complement strand
TCCACATCAAGTTCCCGGATATCTTGCACCGTCACCCGGCCACTGGCCAGGTCAGACAAGGCGGGCAGGGTGCGAATATGTACCGGCAGGTACTGCAAACCAGCCAATATCTGGTTGCGCCGCTCGCGGCTCACCGACGGCAGGGCCAGCAGAATTTCGCTCACTGCCTGCTGAGTCACCAACTCGGCCACCTTGGCTGGCCCATACACCGGACTGCCATTGACGCTTCGTCCGATTTTGTCGCGATCGTCGTCGATGAAACCCAACAAGGCATACTGACCAGTCACCGCCAAGGCAGACGCGGTCTGCACGCCAGCGGCACCCGCGCCATAAATCAGCAAGCGACCCGCCACTGGGGCGCGGCCCGGGCCTGTTTCTAATAACCAAAATCTGGCGACGACTCGGCTGGCACCCACCAACAGCAAAAAAATCAAGGGCTGCAACACGCCCAGCGTGCGCGGCACCAGTAACCACCGTTGCCAGAGCAAAATACCGAGCAGCACAGCCCCATAGAGCACAACAGCACGGGTGGTAGCCTGGAGGGCCGCTTGACCGGTATAACGAAAAATGGCCCGGTACAGGCCAAATTTAATAAATATAGGAATAGCCAGCAAGGGGGTTAATCCATACACCCACCACTGCTGGCCACTTGGCCAATGCCAGACTTCATACCGAAGCGAGAACCCGATCCACGTGGCCGCCAAGGCCAGCAGCACATCGAGTGCCATAACCACCAGGCGCTTGAGCCAGTGGGGCCAAGCAATTACTTTGCTTTGCATCTCGCACCTTCAATGGCAGCCGCCGCTGCCATTTACCCACAGCGGTTTCAAACCGCGAAATCTGCCTTGGTCTTGCCGTCTGCCACCAAAGCTGACATCCACTTGGGCATCAGACCCCGGCCACTCCAGGCTTCGCCATTCGGGCCTCGGTATTTGGCAACAACCGGTGCAGAAGCCTTGCGCTTACCCGCAGCTTTGGGCGCCGCAGCCGGCTTGGCCGCCTTAGCTTTGCCCTTGGCAGCACGCCCTTTGGTCGCCTGCAAATCCTTGGCAGTGATACCGAAAGCCTGCATCTTGGCCTGAATATCTTGCACGGTTTTGTGAAACTCGCGGGTTTTGATTTCACTGGCCTGCTTTTGTAGTTTTTCAATTTGACTTTGGATTTCTATCAGATTACTCATTTTTTCACTTTCTTATGAAACAACTTCGGAGTGGGATTGGAGGAAATTCTTGTTGTTAGTGGGTCACATTATCTCTTGATAACACCTTGAAAACTGTGAGGATCATGATTTTTACATCAAACGCCAATGATTTTTTTTGCAAGTACTCAACATCCAGCGCGACCTTATCCGCAATAGACAACTCGTCTCGCCCATTGACCTGAGCCCAGCCAGTCAAACCAGGCAATAGTTTGTCAACACCAGCCTGCGTGCGCAGCCCGATCAGATCGTGCTGGTTGAACAGCGCAGGGCGGGGGCCAACAAAACTCATCTCCCCACGCAAGATGCTCCAGAGTTGGGGCAACTCATCGAGGCTGCTTTTTCGCAGAAAGGAACCCATCGGTGTTAGATGCGCCTGTGGTCTATCCAGCAAATGCGTGGCCACCGCCGGCGTGCCCACCAGCATGCTACGAAACTTCGGCATTTTGAAGATCGTGTTGTTGCGGCCAACGCGGTCGGACCAATACAAGGCGGGGCCTTTGGAGGTCAATCGGACGGCCACCGCGACCAGCAACACCGGTATGACCAAAACCAGTCCAGCCAGACAGCCAAGCAAAATATCAAATACGCGCTTCATACCCCATCGCCCGCCTCAAGCCCTCTTCCACCGACACCGGCGGCACCCAACCTAACAAATTGCGCGCCTTGGAAATATCCACCTGCAGATTAGCGCACAGTCGCCGCACCGCATCACCCCTGCCCAGCAACGAAGCCCCGGCCCGCAAAGCCCACACGGGCACTGGCAGCAATCGTGCAGGCACCCCACCCGCTTGCGCCATGCCACGTACCAACTCGGTGGTGGACAGGTCTTGCCCGTCGCTGACCAAAAAAGTTTGGTTGGCCGCCAGTGGGTGGGTGATGCAGGTGACGATGAAATCCACCAAGTTATCCAGCGCCACCAGGCTGCGCTGGTTGTGCACCGCCCCCAACGGTAATGGCCAGCCGCGCTGCACGGCGCGCATGAGGGCGCCAAAATTACCAGACGCGCCCGGGCCGTAGACTAACGGTGGCCGGATGATCGCGACGGCCAGACCTCTCTGCTCCGCAAGCTGACTTAAGCCTATTTCTGCCTCGTACTTTGAAACTGCATAGGGTGAATGAGGTGCCGCAGTGTCTGATGGCGTAAAGGGAGCATCAAAAGTTTCAGCGCCATTCACACCAATGGAGCTGACAAAAATGAAGCGCTTCACACCAGACTCGAGCGCGGCAAGTGCAAGTGCCAATGTCACCTCACAATTGGCTTTTCGGTGGGCCGCGTACACATCTCCTAAGGTCTCCCTAAGTACATGCGCTCTAGCTCCAAGGTGGATGACTGCATCGACCCCATC
>CAIMHL010000580.1 GCA_903840825.1 uncultured beta proteobacterium | reverse complement strand
GCTGTTAGCCGCATGGTCAGCCAGACAACAGGCTTCCTTGTTCAACCCAATAAGGCGGTTGTTGGGGCTAATGCCTTTGCGCACGCCTCTGGTATTCATCAAGATGGTGTGCTTAAAGCGCGTGATACCTATGAAATCATGCGCGCAGAGGACGTGGGTTGGACGGCTAATAAAATCGTATTGGGCAAGCTCAGTGGGCGAAATGCATTTAAGCAGCGCTTGCTTGAGTTGGGCGTTCAACTTGACAGTGAGTCTGAAATCAATGGTGCCTTTACGAAATTCAAGGAGCTTGCTGACAGGAAGACAGAAATTTTCGATGAAGACATCCTGGCTTTGGTCAGCGATGAAAGCGTGTCGCAAGACAATGAACAATACGGTTTTGTCTCTTTGTCTCAGCACAGCGAGACGGGCGAGCGACCCCAGGCAAGCATTGTATTTTTAGTTGATGGCAAAGAAGTGAAAGGCACTTCTGACGGAAACGGCCCCGTTGACGCCTCCATGAAGGCGATCGAGAGCATTGTCAAAAGTGGTGCTGAAATGGTGCTTTACTCAGTCAATGCCATCAGTGGCTCAACCGAGAGTCAGGGCGAAGTGACTGTGCGCCTGCAAAACAGCGGCAGGGTGGTCAACGGCGTGGGTGCAGATCCTGATATCGTGGTTGCCTCGGCTAAAGCTTATATAAGTGCCCTGAATAAGTTGCATAACAAGTCTGACAGGGTGGCTGCTCAGGGCTAGTCATGGCGCGTTCGAGTTAATTGATTAAGAAAGTCATGCAAGTGCTTGATAGAGCGTGACTTTCTTGTTTAAACTATGGGGTAGGATGCATGGCATTCCGTTTCTTTGTTTTCAGTTTCGCACTGATGCGTTAGGGCCTATTTTGCGCAGAATATTAATTACTTTTAGCTTGTTGGTTTTTGCTGTTACTGGCTCAATTTCCTCTGTGTATGCAGCACAAGGTGAGCGAAAAGTACAAAGCGCAGCAAAAAAAATGGCACCAGTTAAGCGTAAGGTCGTTCGTAAGTCTGCGTCATTAAAACAAAAATCTGCACCGCGTGCCGAGATCATCCCTGCCAAGCCCTCTTTCGGTCAGATCGCTGGATTGCACGGTTCACAGGATTCTTTAGCTCTCAGGTCAAGTGTTGCTTTGGTTGTTGATCAAGAGACCAACGAGGTCCTTTTTAGCAAGAATGACCAAGCTGTATTGCCGATTGCATCCCTTACAAAGTTGATGACGGGTTTGTTGGTTAGCGAAGCTCGTTTGCCTATGAATGAGGTCATTACGATTTCGCAAGACGATGTTGATACGGAAAAAGGCAGTGCCTCTCGCTTGCATGTTGGCGCTCAACTAAGTCGGGGCGAGTTGATGCACCTGGCGCTGATGTCCAGTGAAAACCGTGCTGCTCACGCTTTGGGCAGAAGTTATCCCGGCGGCATGCCTGTCTTTGTTAATCTAATGAACTCCAAAGCACGTTCAATAGGCATGCTTGACACTAACTACACTGAGCCCACCGGTCTGTCTAGCCAAAACCAGTCCAGTGCCCGCGACTTAGCTAAATTGGTCAAATTTGCTTACAGCGACCCCATGTTGAGGGAGCTGTCAACGTCACCGGGTCATCAAGTGGCAGTGGGCAAGAGAACGCTGCAGTACAACAACACCAACCGCTTGGTTAAAAATCCTGCCTGGGATATTGGTTTGCAAAAAACTGGTTACATCTCGGAGGCTGGTCAATGCCTGGTGATGCAAACAAAAATTGCGGGCCGAAAATTAATCATGGTCTTTTTGGACTCCACGGGTAAATTAAGCCGTGTTGCAGATGCTGAGCGTGTGCGTCGTTGGGTTGAATCCATCCCATTGAAAGGAAGCCCGATCGCTTCAAACAAGTTGGTTGATCAGTACGTTTCAGTGCGTTAACTATGTCACCTTTCACAAGGTGAGCGTTTTAGCGTGGCTTGTAACCCAGTGTCATCGAGATTTCAAGCGCTGTGGCTTGCAGTTTAGGCAGCCAGTCTTCTTCAAGTTGTCCTGCTGGCGCTGAAATGGAAAGCCCAGCCACTAGAGCGCCTTGGTCATCATAGACACCCGCTGCCATGCAGCGCACACCAAGTTCTAGTTCCTCGTTGTCTCTTGCAGTGCCATATTGCCTCACCCTTGACAACTCTCTCTCCAAGTTTTGCAGTTGCGTGATGCTATTCTTGGTTTGTCCGGACAAGCCAGTGCGGGTCGCATAGGCTCTAACTTTCAGCGGCTCATCGGCAGCTAGAAACAGCTTTCCAACCGAGGTTAAATGCAGGGGAGCTCTGCCGCCAATGGCCCGCACTACTTGCATGCCTGATCGCTCACTGTAGGCGCGCTCAATATAAACAATTTCATCGCCTTGACGCATGCTCAAATTAACGGGCTGCTGTATCAACTTGTGGAGATCACGCATCGGTCCAAGGGCTGCATCGCGCACATTCAACCTGTTCTTTACTAAATTTCCTAGTTCAAGCAGGCGCATGCCCAAACGGTAACTACCGGGTTGGGGGCGATCGATAAATCGTCCTGTCGCCAAATCATTGAGCAGACGGTGGGCAGTAGAGGGGTGAAGCCCTGTTTTTTCGCTGATCTCTTTGAGTGAAATCGCCTCTTCACGCGAAGCCAAGATGTCCATCAGGGTGAATATCCGTTCAATAACCTGGACAGTCGGGGTGCTTGGAATGGTGGAATTTGTGGGTCGCATAAATGATCTTTGGAACTGAGGTCATTTTACGCTGTGAAATATAACTTGCTTGCAGCGGCCAGAGTTCGTTACCATTTGCTTGCGCCGACAAGGTTTTCAGGATCTCCAATCCACGCGTTGTTAACCAGTAACTCTAGTGGCCTGAACTTGATTTTGTAGCTCATTTTCTGGCTTTGACTAATCCAGTAGCCGAGGTAAACATAGGCAAGACCGAGTTGTTGCGCTTGCTCAATTTGCCACAAAACGTTGAACGTGCCATAACTTCTTGCCGATTCTGGTTCGAAAAATGTATAGACGGCCGACAGACCATCGTCCAGTACATCCAGAATCGAGACCATTTTTAGTTTACCTTGGTCCCCGTCTGATGCGGGTTCGCGAAATTCAACCAATCTTGAATTGACGCGACTCTGAAGCAGAAATTGCTTGTATTGGTCTTCGCTGTCGTGATCCATGCCGCCACCGGAGTGGCGCGTACTTTGGTACCGAAGGTAGAGTTGGTAATGTTCGTCCGTGAAAACGAGTTCAAGAATGCGCACCTCCAAGTGTGCGTTCTGAATCCAAGCGCGGCGTTGACTCCGGCTACTTTTGAATGAATGACACAGGATCCGAAGTGGCGTGCAAGCTTGGCATCCTTCGCAATAGGGTCTGTAGGTATACATGCCACTTCGTCGGAACCCTTTTTTGACCAAATCTGAGTAGACATCGTTGTTGATCAAGTGGCTTGGCGTTGCGACCTGAGACCTGGCTTGCTTGCCCGTCAAGTAACTACAAGGGTAGGCTGCAGTCGCATAGAACTGGAGCTTGGCCAACGGAAGGTCATTGAGGTCTGTCATGCTGATCTTCTGGGCAGGCCATAAGGTATTGCCAATCAAGGGTGTCGAACTTCCAGTCGGGTGAAGCGTCTGCCAACCCGTGTGCCACATTGGCGGTGAATTGTTCTCTTGGGATGACGCCGGCCCCAAGCGTTGAAAGGTGTGTTGTATTTTGCTGGCAATCAATTTGAACGATGCCGTTCTTTTTACTAAAGCTAACCAAAGCTGCCAACGCAATTTTCGATGCATCGCTTGAGCGACTAAACATCGATTCGCCAAAGACGGCCTTTCCGATGGCCACACAGTAGAGGCCTCCCGCTAGTTCTCCATTTATCCAAGTTTCTACGCTGTGAGCAAAGCCGGCTTCGTGGAGCGCAATGTAGGCCCTGATCATTTCCGGCACGATCCAGCTCCCTTTTTGTCCATGCCGCTGACTCGTGGCGCAGGCGCTGATGACTTGGGCGAATGCGGTGTCAATCCTGATTTCGCAATCAGGTGCCGCATTAAATTTAGCAATGG
>CAIMHL010000579.1 GCA_903840825.1 uncultured beta proteobacterium | reverse complement strand
GACTGGTCATCATCTACGATCCAAATTGGCTTCATGTGGTCCTAAACAATCCCTTATGGAAGAGGGATCAAAATTTTGAAATCTGTTCTACCTGGCATGCTGTCACATTCAATCAAACCGTGGTGCTGCTGGACAAAGGTTTGCGCCAATGTGAGCCCCAGCCCCGACCCGCCGTCCCGCCCTGACACCAGCGGGTAAAAAATACGGTCTTTGATTTCATCAGGCACACCAGGCCCGTTATCAACGACATGCAATTCCAGTGCCAATCGATTGCGCTGCTTGCCAAAAGTGACCTGGCGCGCGATTCGGGTGACAAATGTCAAGCTAGCTGATTGGTCAGCGATCTGCTCAGACAGTGCTTGGCAGGCATTGTGGGCAATATTGAGCACCGTCTGAATCAGCTGCTCTCGGTCACCCCGAAACTCGGGGATGGAGGTGTCGTAGTCACGCACCACTTTGAGGCCCTTGGGAAACTCAGCCAGGATCAAGGTGCGAACACGCTCACAAACCTCATGAATATTGACATCACCCACCAAATGGGGACGCCGGTGCGGCGCCAACAAGCGGTCAACCAGTGATTGCAAGCGGTCGGCCTCGTGAATGATGACCTGGGTGTACTCGATGAGTTCGGGCGACTCGATGTCCATCTCCAGCAACTGAGCGGCCCCCCGAATGCCGCCCAATGGGTTTTTGATCTCATGCGCCAAATTGCGAATCAGCTCCTTGTTGGCCTGGGCTTGCTCAAATAATCGCTCTTCGCGGTCTTTGCGCGTTTGCTGTTCCAAGGGCACCATTTCCACAATGACTGAGTCAGATTCGGTCAGGGTGACGATCACATGCACAGGCAGAGGTTCACGGTTGAAACGCTTGAGCCAGGCTTCGTAGCGCAGGGCGGCAAATTTGTTGTCACCCGCACCCAGCAAAGCATTTTCAAGGTAGCTCGGCTCGGTAAAGTTGACCGAGAAACGCGAGCCCACAATGGCGCGGCGTGAAATGCCCAGGGCATCTTCAAGGGCTGCGTTGGCAAACAAGACCTCGCCCTGGCTATGAACCACGGCAACCAGGGTGGCCAACAAGTCAAATGACTGAAAACGCAGCGCAGCAGTGGGGGCGGGAGCGGGCATGGGTGTTGTGGATTTCAAAATTATGGTTTAGCGGGTGGTGGCGTCAACACAGGGCCCATGCGGGCCAGTTCCCGCCGCAGGCCTGACAAATCGCTCTCCCCCCGTGCCAGACTGGCCTTCAATTCGGCCACACGCTCCTGGTATTTTTGGGGGTTAGTGGTTTCGTCACTGCGTTTCTCGGGGGCACCCTGGTTGTATTGCCTGCCCAGATCAAGCTGGCGAAGCTCGGTCTTTTTGAGTTCGGCCTCCAGAATTTTCCGGGCGTCCAGATCACGGGCTTTTTGATCGCTCGCATCAACGCGCTGCCCTGTTGGAGCGTCACCTGAAGGCGCTGGCTTGACGGGCGCAGAGGCCGCAGGGCGCGTGCCTTGAATGACCGTGATGTTGGTGCCCTCCATCAGCTTACAGCCCAGCGCTTTGGCATCGGGTGCGGTGTTGGTGTATTCATTGCCACAGCGGTAAATGCGCTCTTGGGCGTACCCACTCAGGGAAAAAATACAGAGGACAAGCCAACCCAAATATATATGTTTCATTGCTTTTTCCAACCACTTG
>CAIMHL010000578.1 GCA_903840825.1 uncultured beta proteobacterium | reverse complement strand
GCTCTACCGACTGAGCTACCAGGCCTAAGCCTCATATTATAGCAGTACTTTTTGGCACCTCCCCCCGCTTAAGCACCGGTTTTCTTGCTGCGCGACAGGTCAACACCCAGTTGCTTTAACTTGCGATAAAGATGTGTTCTTTCCAAGCCGGTTTTCTCGGCTACACGGGTCATAGAGCCATTTTCGTTGGCAAGGTGGTATTCAAAATAGGCTTTTTCAAACTCATCTCTCGATTCCCGCAACGGCTTGTCCAACATAAAGCTCTGCTGAATTTGCAATGGACCATCAAAGGTTTGTGCGACGAGGGGGAGATTAATAAACCCCACATCAACAACCTTGAGGCTTGTACTCGCCATAAACAGGGATGCTGGCACTGGTGCAGCACTTCGGGTCAAGCCTTGCTCAACGGCTTTCAGCAGCTTTTGCAAAGTAATCGGTTTTTCCAGAAAGGCCAAGGCACCAATTTTTGTCGCCTCCACTGCGGTATCTATGGTGGCATGCCCGCTCATCATGATGACCGGCATGGTCAAGGCGCCGGTACTTGACCACTCCTTGAGTAGCGTGACGCCGTCAGTGTCAGGCATCCAGATGTCCAGCAAAACCAGATCTGGCCTTTCCCGCAAGCGAGCGGCACGGGCTTGGGCCGCATTTTCTGCCACTTCAACGTTGTGGCCTTCGTCATTAAGAATCTCAGACAACAGATCGCGGATACCGAGTTCGTCGTCCACTACCAATATGTTTGCCATGATTAAGCGGGTTCCTTGCTTTTGCCTGTGTCGCCTGGCTCGGCCAGAGCAACACTTTCGATGGCGAATGATAACGATACCTGAGCCCCAATGACGTTGCCATCGGCGGTGCGATTGGCAATATCAACCCGGGTCCCATGCTCGTCGGCTATTTTTTTCACAACGGCCAAGCCCAGGCCCGTGCCTTTGGATTTGGTCGTGACGTACGGCTCAAAAGCACGCTTCAAGATGTGCTCAGGAAAGCCGGTGCCAAAGTCCAGAATACTCAAACGCACACGCCCTGCGCTTTCAAGCCACTGGGTTCTTAGGGTGACGGGGTGGTCAGCGTCAGCGTAGCCTGATGTTTCTGTTGCGTCTTGGGCATTTTGCAAAAGGTTATGAAGCACTTGCCTGAGTTGCTGCGCATCGCCCAATATTTTGGGAATGTGGGGGTCAAGTTCCAACTTGACGGGCACCTGCATCATGTCGCTGGCATACAGTTGCAGCACTTCGGCAACAAGTTTGTTCAGATCTGTCGGTTTGAGTTCAGCAGCCGGTAGCCGGGCGTAGTCTCTGAAGTCATTGACCAGTCGCTTCATCGCGTCGACTTGATCCACGATAGTTTTGACCGACTTGGTGAGCAAGGCCTGTTCAGTCGGCCCCAATTTTCCGTTGAGCTTCATCTCCAGACGCTCAGCCGATAGCTGAATGGGCGTGAGTGGGTTTTTGATCTCGTGGGCCAAGCGCCGTGCGACCTCGCCCCAGGCCTGCGAGCGCTGGGCCGACACGATCTCGGAGATATCATCAAATACTAATAGCCTGCTTGAGTCCGGCAGGCTTGCCCCCCTAGCTACTAAAATAATAGCGCCATCAGCTTGCCGTCCCGTCAGTGCTGCCGACGAGTTTCCCAACTCAAAGGACTGTTGCCAGTGGTCAAGGCCGTGCTCACTGCGAGCGCCCAAAAAGGAGTCAAACTGCGCCTGGATGCTTTGACCAAAAGTTTCCATGCCATGAATATCCTCCAACCGATAGCCTTCATTGGCAGCCAGCGGCACGCGCAAAATGCGGGTAGCGCCGGGGTTGGATGATTGAATGACGCCCTTGTCGTCCAGCACAATAACACCGGCGGTGAGGTTATCCAGAATCGTTTGCAAATTGGCGCGCGCCGCACTTACCTGGGCCATGCTGCCTTGGACGGCTCGACGCGCGTCCGCCAACTGCTGCGTCATCTCTGCGAAGGAACGGGTCAAGCCATCCAATTCATCACGACCCTGCAAGGAGGCCTTGGGCGTCAAATCTCCAGCGGCGACCTGGCGCACGCCTTCAGCGAGCAAAAGCAAGGGGCGGGCAATCTGATTGCCCAATATGACTGCCAGAAGCACGGCGCCAAACACGGCCAAAAACAGGCTCAGCGTCAGCGTACCTATGTACATGCGGCGCAGGCCATCTCTTGACAAGGCACGCTCCTGATACTCGCGGTTGGCATCCGTGACGGCGATGGCGTTTGCCACCAAGGTGGGCGGCAATACTTGGGTAACCAAAAGATAGCGGGGCTCTGACAGCATCTCAAGGCTGTTGCTGGACACCAGAATCAGGACCTTGATGCGGGCCTTGTTTAAGACGCCAGGTACGGCATCGTCGAGTCCTTCAATCCAGGTGATGGCACGTTGAATGCGGGCGCTGCGGAACTGTTGCTGCGTGGGGCGTTCTGGGTTGAGTTGATAGCGAGACTGACCCACCGCTGAGATCAATTGCCCGCTTGAGGTCCACAAGGCCAAATCGCTGGCGCTGAGTTGCTCACGGATCCTTTCCAAAGGCAGCGCGGCACTGGCCTCCTGAATGTCTGCAATTTGCACGGCCACTGTCTTTGATTTACCCAGCAAATCGTTCGAAAGGGTTTCCAGTGTGACGCGCCCCAAATTGAGTCCGGCATCTAGTGCCCCCTCAACCTTGACGTCAAACCAGGTTTCAATAGAGCGCGACACAAACTGGTAAGAAACAACGTAGATCAAAACACCTGGTGCAAATCCAGCCAGGGCGAAAATAGCCGCTAGTTTGACCAGCAACCGACTCCCAAATCGGCCTTGCCGCAACCGCGTGATCAGTCGGATGGCAATCCAGACAATGATGATGAGTAAAAGACTCGCCACCACCACGTTCAGTGTAAAAAGCCGCGTGTAGTTTTGCTCGTACATGGCGCGGTTGGTGGTGGCCTGCGTCAGCAAAAACAGCAACACCAAGCCGACCGCCACCATGGAGGCCAGCCCAATGCTGACCGTCCAGCGCATAGCCCTTGAGCGCCTTAAAGAGAAGCGCTCAGACAGGCGGGAGACGCGCTTCATCGAATCACCTCAGGTACCAATGGGCGAGTTATTCCGGCAGAAATACTCCAGTCAGACTGACCCAAGGTGCCTATTTGCAAGGGCCTGGGTAGTTGGGCAAGGTCCAGCTGGAATTTGAACTCGATCACATGCTTTTGATCCAGATCGATCTCGGATGAATCAGCAATTTTCCACCGCGATTGCCGCTGCAATGCTGAGAGGGCATCCGCCAGTGAGTCAAAATTTTGATTAAGTGAGATGCCTAGGGCAGAGGAGGTGATGACCCCCGAGGCGATGTTCAAACGCCATCGGCGAGTCAGCGGGTGGTAGGCCAGGCGGAGATGCCGCTCGGTACTGAGCACTTTTTTATTCATCCAGTACCAGCGCTCGCGGTAGACATCGACTTCCGCCACAAAAATAATCGCCACGCCCTTGATGAGCGCCTCTTCAACGGCAGCCGGTAAGTCGAACTTGACCGCAGTCGTCAACAAAATAGCATCACCGGCCCGCTCGGTCTTGAAAACTGCAATTTCAGCAGCGGGCGTGTCTGCCCGGACCACCCCGGAAAAGAGGCAGCCCAGACTGACGGCAACCAGCAAAACCCAAAGGTCAAGCCGGGTTTTTTTCAAGTAGTGCGTAATAAAAGCCGTCATGATCACCGATGAGATTATCCGGGACTGTCTTGCTGTTTAAACCATTTGTGGGCAGCAAATGACCGGGCGATGGCAACAAAGTGGCCGCTTTGTTAGAAGCCAGGAACGCTTGGACCTGATTTTCTCCCTCGGCCCTGAAAACAGAGCAGGTGCAATAAAGCAGCCGGCCACCAGGTTTCAATACAGACCACAACGCTTTCAACAGTTGCGTTTGAATCACAGCCAACTGGGCGATATCAGACTCCCGGCGCAACCAGCGTACATCCGGGTGACGCCGAACAATGCCTGAGGCAGAGCAAGGTGCATCCAGCAATATGGCGTCAAACACCTGGCCGTCCCACCAGGCGGCCGGTTTGGCTGCATCTGCTACCAAAACCTTGGCCGCTAAGCCCAGGCGCCCCAGCGTTTCGTGAATGCGCACACACCGATCAGCATCCACATCCAGCGCCGTGACCTGGCAGTCAGCGACTTCCAGCAGATGGGCAGTTTTCCCTCCAGGTGCTGCACAAGCATCCAGCACACGCAGCGAAGCGTTTGAATTCAATCCCTTCAGCAAAAGAGGGGCGGCAAGCTGCGCTGCACTATCTTGCACAGATACCACGCCCGACAAAAAACCGGGCAAGACTTGAACAGGTTTCGCTTGCGCCAGCGTCACACCCGACTCGCCCGCCTGAACGCCGTCAAACCCGACATCCCTCAAGGCTTGCAAGTAGGACTGCACATTTGTTTTTTTAGCATTCACGCGCAGTGTCATGGGGGCATGGCTGTTATTGGCGTGAAGAATGGCTTGCCAGTCGTTGGGCCAGTCTTTTTGAACACGCTCAATCCACCATTTCGGGTGATTCCACAGCGCCACCGGATTCTGATCGGTGTGTGCCACCAATGAATCGCGCTCACGCAAAAAACGCCGCAAGCAGGCGTTGATAAAAGAGGCCTGCGCCTGGGTTGCCGGATTTCTTTTTGCCGCTTCAACGGCTTGGTTTACCAAGGTGAACACTTCATAGGGTGCATCAATATCACGCCAGGCCAACGCTAGGGCGGTACACAACAGCGCATCTGCAGGCGACCTCGGCGCCCGGCTGGCCAACAACTGGCGAAGTGCCTCAGCCCGACCCAGTGAGCGTAAAACATGGAACACCAGCGACTGGACCCCAGGCTTCAACTCTGCGCTGACGCCCGCTATGGCGGCCGTGCCGGATATGCCCGCGCGAATATCCATCAGCACAGAAGCCGTCGCTTGCAATTGCCGCCACAAAGGTATTTGTTGTTCTTTTAAATCCATCACCAAACCTATACCGGCAAAGCCGACTTGAAACCAAAAATCTTTGCCAGCATATTGGCCGGGAATTGATTCTTGGCTTCGTTGTAATTTATAACCGATTGATTAAAGTCGGATCTCGCTCGTTCGACCTGAATGTCAAACTGGGCCCACTGCAGCTGAAAGCTGGGTGGCAAAAACGAATCCACGACCGCTGGTGGCAAAGCCACCAACTGCTGCCAGCAAAGTCCTGTGGCCGCCAAGCTTTCGCTCAAGCCGCTGGACGCTGCACGATTGAGTGGTTGTGAATGGGCCACTTTGAGGGCGGCAACCACTGATTTGGAACGCTCTAGCAGGCGCAGCCCTTCTTCGGGCACCTCAACCGTGGCAACAGCCTCTTCAAGAACATGGCTGCTGACGAGCATCATCTGCTTGAGCAAAGCTTGCTCAAGCACCGAAAAAGCCAACAAACCCTTGGCCCTGAGACGCACGAGCCTGTTGTAGGCCCCCATGGCCCAAGACAAAACAAGAGCCGCCAAAAACCATGCCACAAAAGAATTGTCCACTCAGCGCTCCAAACCCAATCATGTTGACGTATTAGAAAGCAATAAAAAGCGCCCCAAGCCCCTGTAGTAGGGATTGAGGCGCTATTCTTTTAGAAGCAGTCCAACTTACTCGGTTGCTGCGCCTTCATTGGCTTCTGAAGCCTCTTCCTGTACATCACCAGCCAGTTCAGCGGCTTCTGATTCGGCAATGGCACGACGCTCAGCATCGTCCATATTCTCGCGAACCACACGGGCTTCGTGGTAAGCCATGCCGGTACCGGCAGGAATCAAACGACCCACGATCACGTTCTCTTTCAAGCCACGAAGTTCGTCGCGTTTGCCCATGATGGCGGCTTCGGTCAGAACACGGGTGGTTTCCTGGAAGGAAGCCGCGCTGATAAAGCTGTCTGTAGACAACGATGCCTTGG
>CAIMHL010000577.1 GCA_903840825.1 uncultured beta proteobacterium | reverse complement strand
CCGCAGGTGCGGGCGTCAAGGTCAATAAAGACAGTCCGCTTCTATTAAAACTGTTCGTAGCTATTGTCTTTATAAGTCATTATGTTGTTACTCGGCGTGAACACGCCTACGGCGGCTCCCCCTTTTGTCAGCGGATAACTCGAAGTCGATTTATCAATCACCAGCTTGATCCCGCTGGTACTTTCAAGGGTTACCACATCACCCGCCAAGTTATTAGCGCCGCTCGTGCCGCTCACATTGATGGTGATCAGCCCTTGAACGAACTGGCCCGTTGAGATGGCAGCCATCGCAGCACTTTCGCCCTTATTTGTCATGGTGGTAGACAGTTTCAACTGCACCGGCGAACGAGTCGGGATGTTGACATTACCGACAAAGCCGATACGTCCGGTTTGGACGTTGCTGGCGCTCGTGGGCTTGCTGGCGTCGTAGCTGGTGAAGTTAAGCACCTCACCCGTGATGGTTCCGTCAAAGAAGCTGACGTTGTTGCGCAGCACGCTACCGGCAAAAGAAATCACCGTCGGCACATAGCTGGTGCCAGAGGCATCCGTCGTGAACGCACTGATTTTCAGGTCGCCCGTGAATGTGCTTGCTGCCGTGCCGCCTTTGAGTTTGAGCATCACCTCATGACTACCGTTCTTGGCACTGTAGCTGCCTGCGCCGTCTGCTTTGGCTTGAATATAAGAGCCAGGGGCCAATTCAATGCGCGACTCCAAAGCGCCGTTTTTGATCAACTCCATTGAACCGGAGAGAGCTAACTTTTCTACACCTGCTGTCGTGGACAGGCCAGCAGACAAGATCACGTTGTGCTTGTCGCCAAACACAGTGGCAAGTTGATTCTGCTTGTAAACCCATTGACTAAGGTTGGCGTCATAGTAACTACTGAAATTACTTTGCACAGTAAAAGCAGGCGATAACTCGCCAGACAGGTTCACGTTGTTGATCAGGCCATTAGCATCCCGCGCGGTTGTCAGAATTGCAACATTACCTGGGAAGGCTGCGCCGTAATGGGTGCGAGTTTCAGTAAAGGTATCGACGTAACCGTTAACAAACGTCTTAGCTGTCCGTTTGGCTTCACGCGTCTGGGTATAAACCGTGAACTGGTTGACATTTGCTGCATCCGGAGTCAGCCGTATACGAACGCTCCATTGGGTATCACACCACTCACCTACAGCTTTGCACTGCTTGTAGAAGCCATTTTCATCAGTTGCCTGAATGTAGTTAGGAAATTGCGACTGCGAGTAGCAAGCGACATATTTCGCCTCATCCTTCGCTGTAGCTGGAACGTTGTAATTGGCGTCCGCAAAAAAACCGCAGCCACCAATAGATTCTTGCCAGTAAACATCGGATTTGTAAAAAGTCTTGCCTGACACAAACGGTACATTTGGATTTTTTATGACATCGTTCCAGAATTGCGCGCCTAGCAGTGCCACATTCAAGGCATTCACATTGCTAGTAGCTATCGGTGCTGTACGGTTTTGCATATCGTCAGCAACAGCTTGCAGTTCGGTTTGAAGCGACATATCAGTGGCGTTCAATGCTTTTGCGTTGCTGCGCAGCATGGTGATGAACTCCTTGGTCTGTACCAAGGGTGTTGCAGACACGCCAGGAGTTGCGACTCCGGTACCGGTTGGTGGTGTCGCCAGCGTTAGTGTAGGTAAGCCCGCAGCATCGGAAACTGCAGTAATGTTTGACTGTAAGAGAGCTTTCATTGTTGCATCTCTCATACCTTTTTCAGAAAAACTCTTGGTAACGCAAGACACTTTGGTCGATTGATCGCCGGCCGCGCAGCCATCTACAGCACCTGAACTTGCCATCAGTGAAAACGCAAACAAGGCTCCCGCTGCAGAGTTCGTAGGCTTGTGGTTAGCATCAAAGGTAGCCACTGTTGTCAGCGGATTAAAAGTGAGTGTGGCAGCCATGTCGCTGTTGGACTTTTCCACATTGACAGCCGATAAACCGCCGGTTGTAGCCAGCGCAGTTGCAGTTGCCGATTCAGTGAAGGGATTGATTTGAGCATTGAGCGTGTCACCCGCTTTGGCAGACAGACTGGCGCGCATGATGAAAGTTGCAGCCGGTCGAGGGTGTAAGAAGTTTTGTGTAAACGGTCTTTTGGCAGGAAACTGCTATCTTGCTTGGAGCAATGATGACCATAGAAATGAAACCCTTACCCAACGACCTGATTGACGCCCTGCTGGCGGACTATAAAAAGCCCGAAGATTTGATTGGCCAGAATGGCCTTTTGAAGCAATTGACCAAGGCACTTGTAGAACGGGCCCTTCAAGCCGAATTGACGCACCACCTGGGTCACGGCAAGAACCAACTGGTCGCCAACGAGGCCGGCAACACCCGTAACGGACGCAGCAAGAAGACCCTCAAAGGTGACTTTGGCGAACTGCCCATTGAAATCCCGCGCGACCGAGAGGGCACCTTTGAGCCTCAAATCATCACCAAGCACCAGACCCGCTGGAGTGGTTTTGACGACAAGATACTGTCGCTGTACGCCCGCGGCATGACGGTGCGCGAGATTCAAAGCCATCTTCAGGAGATGTACGGCGCAGAAGTCTCACCCACTCTAATTTCATCGGTGACCGATGCCGTCATGGACGAGGTCAAAGCCTGGCAGTCACGCCCCTTGGATGCGCTATACCCCATCGTCTACATGGACTGCATCCACGTCAAGGTGCGCGACAACGGCGCAGTCCGGGTCAAGGCTCTGTACTTAGCCATTGGTGTCAACCTTGACGGCATCAAGGAGGTGCTGGGCTTGTGGATGGCCCAGACGGAAGGGGCCAAGTTCTGGCTGCAGGTGGTGACCGAGTTGAAGAACCGCGGCGTGGCCGACATCTTCATCGCCTGTGTAGATGGCCTTAAAGGCTTCCCCGAGGCCATTGAGGCCGTATTCCCCAAGACGACTGTGCAACTGTGCATTGTTCACATGGTGCGCCACAGCCTGAACTTCGTGGGTTGGAAGCAGCGCAGGGAAGTAGCCGCCGATTTGCGGCTGGTTTATACGGCTTCGACTGAAGAGGCTGCCCTTAGCCGGCTCTTGGAGTTCGAGCTCAAGTGGGATGCCTCCTTTGCCCCGATTGGCCAGTCCTGGCGGCGCAATTGGTCACGCCTGGCCCCATTCTTTGAATTCCCGCCAGACATTCGCAAGGTGATTTACACAACGAATGCCATCGAGTCAGTGAACATGAGCCTGAGAAAAATCACCAAGACCCGGGGTTCATTCCCAACTGACGATGCGGTGTTCAAGCTGTTCTACCTGGTGCTCAATAACATCAGTAAAAAATGGACGATGCCGATTCGGGATTGGAAAGCGGCCTTAAATCGATTTACCATCCAGTTTGACGAGCGCATGCCGCGCGTCTAACTCAACCGCCGTTTACACAAAATCCGGTACACCCTCAGCTGTTCGTCTTGAGCATGAGGCGGTCGTCGCGAGCCGTATCAAAGCCGAATTCCTCTAACAGCGTTGCTATTGGCTATGCGCAGTTGCTACTTATGACTGGTTTATTGGGCTTATTCCGAGTCCCACCGATGAGTAAACACCCAATCAACTTGCAGCTCCCGCCCCTCTCTTTGTCATGCCGCCCTCAGGACTGCACACAAGCCTCGACCTGGTTTTGTTCGCCATAATTTTTTGAAGGGCAAAACCAAAGCACTTGGAAGCCTGGCTCGCCTAGGCGCAAAGCATTCGAAATGCCTTGACCGCCAGGGTCTGACCCGGTTTAGCGCAGAGTGACCAAATGGCAGAAAAAAACAAGCTAGAGATCAGGCAGACCATGCGGTGGGGTGAGTGTGCACATCGTGCGGATGTTTGGACTCATCCTGGTTGACCACCATTTCAGTTGGTCAACCCACTCAACAATTCACCTCAAATTGTGACTTCAAGTTCACATCTCTTCAAAACAGGTAGAAAATTGACTTAAACCCACGAAAGTCTTATAAATTACTTTTATTGATAAAGAACACTATCTCGACTCAGGTGAATCAAATAAATTCCTTCTATCTCAATAATTAACAACATGAGACCTCCATGAACAACGTCTCGACACGCCCACAGCTTGAAACCTATGAAAAAGCCTATGCAGACTTTGACCTCGGCGCCGCTCTTTCTGTCCTGTCAAAGGACCCGGCCTTGGGTGTCAATGCTTGTTTCGAATGCTGCGATAGGCATGCGGGCTCTCATCGCATCGCCTTGATATGGGAGGGTCAAAGCGGTCAGAGTAAGACCTACACGTTCGATCAACTAAAAGATCTGTCGGCTCAATTTGCCCAGGTATTGGTAGCTTGTGGCGTTCAACCCGGCGACCGGGTTGCGGGATTGCTGCCTCGCACGCCGGAATTATTGATTACCATTTTGGGGACTTGGCGCGCGGGCGCTGTCTATCAGCCGCTATTCACCGCTTTCGGGTCCAAGGCGATCGAATACCGTGTGCATGCATCCAAGGCCAAGGTACTGGTCACGGATTCGATAAACCGGTCCAAACTGGATGGCATTGAAAACCTGCCCTGTATCGTGACCGTAGCCGCCGAAGACACTGCGCCTCTTATCGCGAGCGACCTCAACTTCTGGTCCGAACTTCAGCGCTGCTCGCCCTTATTCGAACCGGTCTTGCGCCATGCCGATGATGCGTTCTTGATGATGTTCACGTCAGGCACCACGGGGCCGGCCAAGCCCTTGTCAGTCCCACTCAAAGCGGTGGCATCCTTTGTCGGCTACATGAACTTTGCGGTTGATTTGCAACCCTCAGACGTATTTTGGAATATTGCAGATCCGGGGTGGGCTTATGGGCTTTATTACGCAGTCATAGGTCCGCTGGCCATGGGCCACTCCACCATGTTTTATGACGGTGCTTTTTCGGTTGATCAGCTGATCCGATTGATCCAAAAACACAAAATAACGAACCTCGCAGGGTCGCCAACCGCTTTTCGGATGCTCATTGCTGCGGGACCGGAGTCGGTGGAATGCATCAAAGGAAGCCTTCGCGTGGTGAGTAGCGCCGGTGAACCCCTCAATCCCGAAGTGATTCGTTGGTTTGCGAAGCATCTGGCGGTGACGATCAGCGATCATTACGGACAGACGGAATTAGGCATGGTTTTGTGCAATCACCACGGGCTCAGTCACCCGGTGCATATGGGCTCTGCAGGCTTTGCCACCCCAGGGTATCGGGTCGTCATACTCGATGATGAGGGGGCTGAACTACCAAGCGGCAAGTCAGGTGCGCTGGCCCTGGATCTCGCGCGATCTGCACTCTTTTGGTTCACTGGCTACGAAGGCATGGCAACACCGTCGCTAGGCGCCTCTTACTACCTCAGCGGTGACATGGCAGAACTGAACCCAGACGGAAGTATCAGCTTCGTCGGGCGAGCGGACGACGTCATCACGTCGTCCGGTTACCGTATCGGCCCCTTCGATGTGGAGAGCGCCTTGCTAGAGCATCCTGCCGTCGTCGAAGTGGCGGTAATTGGAAAACCCGACCCGGAACGCACCGAAATTGTGAAGGCGTTTGTTGTCTTGCGAGCCCAGGTTTTGCCAACAGCCGAGCTTTCAGAGGAACTACGGATTTATGTGAAAACCCGCCTATCTGCCCATGCCTATCCGCGTGAAATCGAGTTCGTCAAAGACTTGCCAAAAACTCCTAGTGGAAAGATCCAGCGCTTTTTGTTGAGAAACATGGAAAAAGCCAAATAGCAAGCTGGCAAGACCAGGTGTATGAACACCTGTCATGCTCAGGGCTGGCCACGTCGCCAGCCCATTTTCATGTCACGTTCAGGACTATCCACAATCACCGCCCTGGTTTTGTTCGCCATAATTCTTGAATGATCAACCCCAATCACCTTGAAGCCTGGCTCGCCCAAGAGCATATCGTTCGCAACGCCTTGGCCGCCGGGGTAGGACCCGGGGTAGCGCAGCGTGAGCAAATTGCCGACAAAACCGGGCTGGAGGTTATGCAGGCCATGTTGCGGGGTGAATTGCCCTTTCCAACGATTGCACAAACCCTGGACTTCACCATCGTGGAAGTCGCGCCAGGACAGGCCATTTTTCAAGGCACACCGGGCGCGGCGCACCTCAACCCGATGGGCACGGTGCATGGCGGCTGGTTTGCCACCTTGCTCGACTCGGCGCTGGGCTGTGCGGTACACACCAAAATGGCGTCCGGCCAGGGCTACACCACGGCAGAGCTGAGTGTGAACATCGTGCGGGCCTTGACGCCCAAGGTGCAACGGGTGCGGGCTGAGGGCAAGGTCATTCACTGCGGGCGCCAACTCGCCACCGCAGAGGCACGCCTCGTAGGCCCGGATGGCACGCTCTACGCCCATGCCACCACGACCTGCCTGGTGTTTGAAATTCCACCACAATCAACTCTATGAGATTTCTACACACCATGCTTCGCGTTGGCAACCTTCAACGCTCGATTGATTACTACACCCAAGTTTTGGGCATGAAACTGCTGCGCACCTCGGAAAACCCAGAGTACAAATACACACTGGCTTTTGTGGGCTACGGCAACAACCCCGAGCACGCCGAGATTGAACTCACCTACAACTGGGGCGTGGAGGCGTATGAAGCGGGCACCGCGTTTGGCCACATCGCTTTGGGTGTGCCTGATGCCTATGCCGCCTGTGAAAAAATCAAGGCCGCCGGGGGCAACGTGACCCGCGAAGCAGGCCCCGTCAAAGGGGGCAGCACCGTGATAGCCTTTGTGACGGACCCCGACGGTTACAAGATCGAACTCATTGAGCGGGCTGAGCACACTGCAGGCGTTGGTCTGCGCTAGAGCACACGCAAAAACAGCTACTTAAAAAGTAGCTGCTTAAGCATGTCAGGCGGGCCTTAGGACCTTATTTGACTAAATTTTTAGTATCCAGCGCCAACTGGGTAATGCGCGCCCAGTCGCCCGCTTGTAAGGCGTCTGCGGGCACCAGCCACGAGCCACCCACACACACCACATTGGGCAGTGCCAAAAAGTCTGGCGCGTTTAGCAAGGTCACGCCGCCGGTGGGGCAAAACTTCACGTCAAAAAACGGGCCGCTCCAGGCTTTCAGCATGGCGGGGCCACCGGCTTGCATGGCGGGGAAAAATTTGAGTTCGGTGAGGCCATCTTCCTGCGCCATCATGATCTCGCTGCCAGTGGCCACGCCGGGCAACAGGGCCAAACCGGCATCGCGACACGCCTGGCCCACCTCGTGGGTGTAGCCGGGGCTAACGGCAAAACGAGCACCCGCATTCGCAGCGGCTTGCGCATCCGCTTTGGTGCGCACGGTGCCAGCGCCAATCACGGCCTCGGGCACGTCGCGGGCAATGGCTTCGATACAGGCCAGCGCCTGCGGGGTGCGCAGCGTGACTTCCAGCATACGGATACCGCCGGCGACCAAGGCGCGGGCCATCGGCACGGCGTGGGCGACGTCGTTCAAAACGATCACGGGAATAACGGGGGCGTCCTGCATCACTTGCAGGGCGGTAAAGTTTTGGAATGCGTTCATGAGGATTTCTTTTAAAAATATTAAGGGGCAGGCATTAAAGCCAGCTACAGGCGCCAGCTTCGGCAGCCAACGCATTACGGCGCATTCCGGCAAACAGTTCGCGGCCCATGCCCAGACCGTTGGCATCAACCAAAGCCTCTGGCATGACCGCCAGCGGGCGGGCGTCCCATTCAGCAGCACTGACCAGCACTTGCAGGGTACCGGTGGTAGCGTCCAAGCGAATGATATCGCCATCTTGCACCTTGGCCAGCGGGCCACCGGCGGCGGCTTCTGGCGAGACGTGAATGGCGGCAGGCACTTTGCCAGAGGCACCGCTCATGCGGCCATCTGTCACCAGCGCCACTTTGAAGCCTTTGCCTTGCAGCACAGCCAATGGTGGCGTGAGCTTGTGCAGCTCAGGCATGCCGTTGGCTTGCGGACCTTGCCAACGCACTACACAAATGACGTCACGGTCCAACTCACCGGCGCTAAAGGCCAGATGCAAGGCTTCTTGCGAGTCAAACAAACGAGCAGGCGCTTCAATGATGTGCAGATTTTCAGGCACAGCAGATACTTTGATCACGCTGCGGCCCAGGTTACCTTTGAGCAACTTGAGCCCGCCGGTGGCGCTGAAAGGCGCACTTGCCGGGCGAACGACGCTGTCGTCTTTCGATGCGCCCGCGTCCACCCACTGCAAACCACCATCAGGATGGGTCTCAGGAATGCCAGTGAATTCACGCAGACCACCCGCACGCACGGTGAGCACATCGGCGTGCATGAAACCAGCATCCAGCAGTTCGCGAATCACAAAGCCCGGGCCGCCTGCGGCTTGAAACTGGTTCACGTCGGCGCTGCCATTGGGGTAGACACGGGTGAGCAAGGGCACCACGTCTGACAAGGCAGAGAAGTCGTCCCAGTCAATGACGATGCCTGCAGCACGGGCTACCGCCACCCAATGGATCAGGTGGTTGGTAGAGCCACCGGTTGCCAGCAAGGCCACCATCGCGTTCACGATGCAGCGCTCGTCCACCACATGGCCAATGGGGGCAAAGCGATGGGCCTTGATGTCGCCCAACACGGTGCGCACAGCCTCACGGGTGAGTTCTTCGCGAATGCCTTCGCCGGGGTTGATGAAGGCCGTGCCCGGCACATGCAGACCCATCGCTTCAAGGAGCATCTGGTTGCTGTTGGCGGTGCCGTAAAACGTGCAGGTGCCCGCGCCGTGATAGGCCTTGGACTCAGCTTCAAGCAACTCAGAGCGCCCCACCAAACCGAGGGCTGCTTTTTCACGCACCTTGGATTTTTCGTTGTTGGACAGGCCCGAGGTCATGGGACCGGCCGGAATAAACACCGTGGGCAAGTGGCCAAAGTGCAGCGCGCCAATCAGAAGGCCGGGCACGATCTTGTCACACACGCCCAGCATCACGGCGGCGTCAAACACATCGTGGCTCAAGGAAACGGCAGTGGCCATGGCAATCACGTCGCGCGAGAACAAACTGAGTTCCATGCCCGGCGTGCCCTGCGTCACACCATCACACATGGCAGGCACGCCACCCGCAACTTGCGCGGTGGCGCCGTGTTTGCGGGCCTCATTTTTGATGACATCGGGGTAATGCTGCATCGGCGCGTGGGCCGACAACACATCATTGAAGGCCGTGACGATGCCGATATTGGGCGCTTTCTCGGCCACCACGCGCAACTTGTCGTTGACGGGCAAGGCAGCAAAAGCATGCGCGACGTTGGCACAACCCAGCCGCTCGGCACCTGGTTTACGGTTGGCGGCCTGGTCCAGTCGGGCCAAATAGGCGCTGCGCGTGGCTTGGCTGCGCTCGCGAATACGGGCAGTGACAGCTTCGATGGTGTGGTTTAGTTTCATGGCTTCGCGAAATATTGGTAATAAAATTACAGCGCTTATGGTACTCGGTAAGCGGCACAAATGGGGGAAATGCGGGTTACGAGATGGTTACCAAAACAAGCGGCCACCAAATACACGTCATTAAGCTTAGGTCAAACAGCGTCGCAGGGACCTGCCTATACTCAAAGGATGACCTCTATCGCCGAC
Source organism: uncultured beta proteobacterium (assembly GCA_903840825.1). GTDB lineage: Bacteria > Pseudomonadota > Gammaproteobacteria > Burkholderiales > Burkholderiaceae_C > Rhodoferax. The sequence goes on along the minus strand of CAIMHL010000577.1, from coordinate 12,384 downwards.
CTCAGAAAAAGCTACGAACGCGCCGAACTCAACGAAGACGCCTCCAATGCCAACCCCCTGCTCCAGTTTGAACACTGGTTAGACGAGGCCATCAGCGCCGAAGTGCCTGAGCCCAACGCCATGACCGTGGCCACCGTAGCCAGCAACCTGCGCCCCAGCACCCGGGTGGTGCTCATCAAAGGCTATGACGAGCGCGGCATTACCTGGTTTACCAACTACGAGAGCCGCAAGGGCCAGCAACTGGCGGGCAACCCATTTGCCGCCTTGCAGTTTCACTGGGTTGAGCTGGAACGGGTGGTGCGTATTGAAGGCCTTGTAGAAAAAATAAGCGATAAAGAAAGCGATGACTATTTCCACAGCCGCCCGCTGGACTCACGCATTGGCGCCTGGGCCTCGCCCCAAAGCCAAGTGATCTCTGGGCGCGGCGTGCTGTTGGCCAATGCCGTGAAGTACGGTGCCCAGTTTTTGCTCAATCCACCGCGCCCACCGCATTGGGGCGGGTATCGGCTCAAGCCCGATCATTGGGAATTTTGGCAAGGCCGCAAAAGCCGCCTGCATGACCGACTGCGCTACACCATGGGCGACGGCGCGTCATGGACGCGCGAGCGCTTGGCGCCCTGAGTCTATTTAACGCTGACCGCATCCACCATGCGGTAGTAAAGCCCGTAAGGGTCGTCGTTCAAGACGGCAAATTTCCCCTCCACCACCACCGGCTCCAGCGAGTACTTGACTGGAATTTTGGTGGTGACTTCGACCATGCTCTCAGGGCCACCGGGGGTGCAAAACGAGCAACTCATGGGCACTGAGCTGAGAAGGAAGTGTTTTTGTTTTTCACCCGGGTCCAGCGGCATCATGAAGCCCTGAATGCGCTGGGTTTTTTGGTTCAAAGCGGCCACGGGGGCCGGAAAAACAGGCAACAAGCGGTTTTTGACCGACTTGGTTTTAACGTCTGACAGCATCGACCATGGCAGCACATCAGCGCGCTGCGGCAAAGGCGCAATCGGGCTGTTTGGGCTGTGAACACCCGCCCCTGAGCCCGCAAGCAAGCCCCCCTCAATGGGTGAGCTGAGTTGCGCCAGACTGGGCATGGGTGAAAGTAAGGCCCAAACAGACAAGACCAATGCGATGCGCTTCATAAATATCTCCAATCAAGACCGTGATCTTAGTGCGCGACTTAATGCGCATGCACCATGCCGCAAAACTTACCAATCGCCAGACCTTTGCAGGCAGACTGCAAGTCAGCCATGCAGACGTCCTCGGATTTACCGGCTTCAACACAGACGGCGGCACCCTGGTGGGCCTGGGCCGTTTGGGTGAATGATTTGGCGGCGTTGCCCCAAGCGTCTTGTTTCAAGCCACAGTATTTCCCCACGGCCAGACCGCTGCAACTGGCCTTCAATGTAGCCAAGCAAGTGTCGGTGGGGCTTTTTCGCTCAAAGCACTGAACGGCCGCTGAATGCGCTGCCGCCAGGGTTCGGTGACGCGCCGCATCTTCTTTGATTTCTTTCGCCGAATGACCCTCAGCCGCTATTGAAAAAGTAGCTGCCAAAGCAAGACAGACGAGGGCTATAAGTTGTTTTTTCATAAATTTACCTAGATTGCAAAAGTTCCAACACGCTGATACGGTAAGCGCCCAAGGTGGGCAGCAGCGCTGCGGCCATCGAGATACTCAAGGCCAGGCAAGGCACCACCCAAAGCGACAAGGGCCAGGCCAGGCCACCGATCAGCAAAGAATTATCCAGCTGCAGCATGACACCAATCAGGGCAGCAAACCCCTGCCCGCCCAAAAGCCCCAAAACGCCAGCCATCAAGCCCAGCCACAACGCTTCGCTCAGCAGCAAAGCGGCTACCCGGGCAGGCGGAGCGCCCAACATGCGCAGTAAAGCCAAATCGGCACGCCGCTCGCGCACGGCGTTCCACAAACCAATGAACACACTCAAACCCGCTGTGAGCAAAAGTACGCCGGCAAACGCCCGCAACACATCGGTGCCAATGCCCAGCATGGCCAGCAGGCGGGTAATTTCAAGCGCCGGTGCCGCTGCCTGCATCTTGGTTTGGGTATTGATATAGCGCGGAAACGTCATCGCCGCCATTGGGGTTTTGTAGCGAATCAGCGCCATCGTGACCTCGCGCTCGTCTTGCATGACTTGGCGGTCTTCGTCGTCCAGCGCGGAGGCGTCTTCATGCACCTGCCAGACGGAGGCGCTGTCCGTCAAGATCAAACGGTCGAGCACACTACCCGTAGGCTCCAAAATGCCGGTGACGGTGTAGCGGGAGTCGCCATGCGCGTGGCCACCTGCGCCCAAACCATGCGAGCCCGCAAATTGCGCACCCAAACCCAGCCCCAGTTTTTGAGCCGCCGTGGCCCCTAGCACCACCTGCAAAGGGGCCGCCCAAACGCGGCCCTGCTTCAGATTGGCCTGGTAAAGGGTGAGGTACGCAGGTGACGTGCCCACAATACGAAAGCCCTGAAAGTTGTCGCCCAAGCTAATAGGCACCACGCTGGCCACCATCGGGTGCGTCTCCAGCGCCTTGACGGCTTGCAGCGGGACGTTGCCAGGCGGCACATCCAAGTGAAAGACGCCCGCCAAGATCAGTTGCATCGGGCTGCCTTTGGCCCCCACCACCACATCAATGCCGGCCAAATCGCGCTCAAACGCCTGACTCAACTGGTGGCTGACCAAGAGCAGAAAGGTAATCGACGCCAGCCCCAAGCTCAGCAGCAACAAGTTCAACGCCGCCCCGAGCGGGCGCGACCAGAGAAAGCGCCAGGCAAAAAAGAGAGTTTTCATGAAATTATTTTCATAGCTGCTTAAGCACGTCTTTAGTAGCTTGCAGGCCTATTTGGCATATTTTTTCACCCGTCAACGCCAAAGCTGCCGCCACGCGGGCATCGTGCGTGGCAATGGCCAGCGTGGCACCTTGGCGGCGGGCGGTGCCAAGCAGCAACGCCACAGCCTCGTTAGCTGCGTCGTCGTCCAGACTAGCCGTGGGTTCATCCGCCAAAATAACGCGGGGCTTGAGCAGCACAGCCCGGGCCAAGGCGACCCGCTGCGCCTGACCACCCGAAAGTTGTGCTGGTTTGCGCTGGGCCAGCTCTGCCACGCCCAAGGCAGAGAGCGCCTCCCTGATACGCGCCAAGTCTTCAGCTTGGCCCGCCGCCCACTGCGCCATCGCCAGGTTTTGCTGCACGCTAAGGGCCGCACTTAAATGCAATTTTTGCGGCAAAAAGCCAATGGCCTGCGCCCGCCAGGCGTCAGCCGTTAATGTTTTCAGCGCAGACAAAGGCTGCTCAGCCACCGTCAAATCCCCAGAGCTTGGCGGCATCAGCCCGGCCACAAGCGCCAGCCAGGTTGACTTGCCGCACCCCGATGGGCCACGCAACAGCACCACCGCGCCCTGCGCCACGTCCACATCCGGGAAACTCAGCGCGGGGCCGTTGGGGTATTGGTAACTTAGGTTGGATGATCGGATCACGGCTTGATGAGTCTCTTGGAGCTAGGCTGAATTGGGCCCAGTGCATTAATTGATCTGGGCGCTGCCCGTCGCGCTGGTCACGCAATCGGCACAAACACCGCGCACGGCAAAGTCAATGCTCAGGCCTTGATAACCCAGGGCTTTAAGGGCCTCAAAAGCAGTCTGGGCAGCGCGCTCCAGATCAAGCGCATTGGCTTGCAAAGCCCCTGCCAAGGGGCTGTCGCGGTGGCAACTCTGGCACTCAAAGTGGGGAATGGCATGCACACTGGTGGGCATGGCCTGGTAGCGGCGCACTCGCTGGCTGTCAACCCGACACAACAGCAGGCCCACTTGCGTCAACCGGTCAATCAAGCGGTAAAGCGTCACACGGTCAAGGCCACCCGCTGCGGTGTCACCCGCTAGCGCGGCTTGCAGTTGGGCGTGTGTGTAACTGGTGTCAGGGTGCGCCAGCAACCAGCCCAGCACCAAGCGCGCCGCACTGGTGCGGCGCAGACTGTGGGCGGTCAACAAGGCGTCAATGGCGTCTTGCGCTTTGCTGTTGGCAGGTACAGAACCGGGTAAGGGCAGCGTCATGGCGTTGTAGCTTGTGGGTCAAAGTGAAAGCGATGAATTTGTAAAGTAAATGCAATTGAGTTGCAAAAATATTCTAACGCAACAAAGTTGCATTAGAATTTACTGCAATTAAGTTGCATTATCACTGCAATTAAAGCTGCTCATTCACTTCAATTTTTTAAGACCTCGCCGATGAATCGTTCCCCCGTTGTCGCCAAACCCGCTAGCAGCGTGCTGGCCTGGGCCGCTTGGGCCAGAGCGCTCGCGGTGTTGCCCGTTCTGGTGCTGCTTTGGCTCGCTGTGCTGTGGGCCATGCAGGAGGCTGCGCCGCTATGACTCAAGTGGACGCGCCCTTGGCCGCCATCACGCTAGACAACCTGACGGTCAGCTACCGGCAGCACCCGGCCTTGCACCACATCAGCGGGCAATTTGCACGGGGCTCCCTCACCGCTGTGATGGGGCCCAATGGATCGGGCAAAAGCACCTTGCTCAAAAGCCTGGTGGGTTTGCTTCCCACGCAAGGTGGCCGCAACGGCGGGCATGCACTCACAGTGCAAGCCGATGGACAACGTATCGCCTACCTGCCTCAGGTCAGCGACATAGACCGCAGCTTTCCCATAGATGTGCAGGATTGCGTGCTGCTGGGGAGCTGGTCAAGTGTGGGCGCTTTTGGGCGCACAAGTTCAGCGCTGCAAGCCCGCGTTCAGGCGGCCCTTGATGCGGTGGGCCTGCAAGGTTTTGAGCGCCGCAGCCTGGGCACGCTTTCCAGCGGGCAACTACAACGGGTCATGTTTGCCCGCCTTTTGATGCAGGATGCCCACATCATCTTGCTCGATGAGCCCTTCAACGCCCTGGACAGCAAAACCACGGCCAGTTTGCTGGCGCTGGTGCAGCTCTGGCACCAGCAACAACGCACCGTCATCACCGTGCTGCACGATGAAGCACAGGCGCACCAGTACTTTCCCCAAACGCTGCTGCTGGCGCGAGAGTTGGTAGCCTGGGGCCGCACTGCCGAAGTGCTGACACCGGCACACCTCCAGCAGGCCCGCACCATGGCTGAAGCCTGGGACGAGAGCGCTGAGCTGTGCCGGGTTGACGCATGACCACCGAGCTTGCCCTGCTGTGGGAACTTTTAGTGGCGCCGTTTGCCGAGTTTGCCTTTATGCGCCGCGCTTTAGTGGCCACACTGGCACTCGCCCTCAGTGCAGCACCACTGGGTGTTTTCTTGACCCTGCGGCGCATGAGCCTGTTCGGCGATGCCCTGAGCCACGCGGTATTGCCGGGCGTGGCGCTGGGTTACATGGTGGCGGGCCTCTCCATTAGCGCCATGGCGCTGGGCGGCGTACTCGCTGGCGTGCTGGTTGCGGGCCTGGCCGGCTTGGTCAGCAGGCTCACCCCGCTCAAGGAAGACGCCAGCCTGGCCGCCCTTTACTTGATGGCGCTGGCGCTGGGCGTCACCCTGATCTCTCTGCAAGGCACCAAGCTGGACCTACTTCACCTGCTGTTTGGCAGCGCGCTGGGCGTTGACAACGACGGTTTGTGGCTGGTCGCCAGCGTGAGCACCTGCACGGTGCTGGCTTTGGCGCTGATGTACCGCGGCCTGGTACTAGAGACCTTTGACCCCGTGTTTCTGAACACCAGCCGACAACCCGGCCGAGGCGGTGCCCGTCGCTGGGGCAGCTGGTTTTGGCAGCAACTCTTTTTGCTCTTGGTGGTGGTCAACCTGGTGGCGGGTTTTCAGACGCTGGGCACGCTGATGGCGGTGGGCCTGATGATGATTCCCGCCGTGTCAAGCCGCCTGTGGCATGACACTTTGCCAGCCCAGCTGCTCAACGCCAGTGTTCAGGCCGCGCTGGCAGGCATAGCTGGTTTGCTGCTGTCTTACCACCTTGACACGCCATCGGGCCCCACCATCATTGGTTGCGCTGGCGCCCTTTATGCCAGCTCACTCCTTTTTGCCCCAGGCGGCTGGTTGCCGCGCTGGTGGAACACCTCGCACCGAGTGGCGTGAGCCCTGCATTTTTTTATTCCAAGGACTTGATATGAATTTCACCCATCGTTTTCTTCTTACCAGCGCCCTGGCGCTGGCCCTTTCAGGCGCTGCTGCGGTCAACGCCGCCGACAAAATCGCCGTAACCGCGAGCTTCAGCATTTTGGGCGACCTGGTCAGCGTCGTCGGTGGGCCGCGTGTGACAGTCACCACCTTGGTAGGCCCGAACCAAGACGCCCACCTGTTCGAGCCCAAGCCCACCGATGCCAAAACCATGCTGACCACGCAACTCCTGGTCACCAACGGCCTCGGGTTTGAGCCCTGGGCCAACAAACTGGCCAAGTCGGCAGGCTACAGAGGCGAGGCGGTGGTGGCCTCCAACGGCATCAAAGCACTCACGACCACCCCAGCCAAAGCCAGCGGCGAAAAACACACAGGGCACAGCCAAGTGGCAGTCGACCCCCATGCCTGGCAAAACCCCAACCATGTCATAAGTTATGTGCGCAACATCGCCGCCGGCCTGACCCGGGTTGACCCGAGTAGTGCCGCCCTTTACCAGAGCAACGCCGATGCCTATATCAAAGAGCTGCAAGCACTGGATGTTTGGGCCAAGGCGCAATTTGCCAGCATCGCCCCCGCCCAACGCAAAGTCATCACCTCGCACGATGCCTTTGGCTACTTGGCCGCGCATTACCAAATCCAATTTTTGGCCCCTCAGGGCGTCAACACCGATGCCGAGCCCAGTGCCAAACAGGTAGCCCAACTCATCAAACAAATTCAACGCGAAAAGATCAAAGCGATCTTTGTTGAAAACATGAGCAACCCCAAATTGCTGGCCCAGCTCAGCAAAGATGCTGGTGCAAAAGTTGGGGCGAGTTTGTATGCCGATGCACTGTCAGGACCTGATCAACCGGGCACCACCTACCTATTGATGATGCGCCACAACGTGAGCCAACTGGCCAGTGGCATGAGGCTGAACTGACCCAGAACGGCTAGCCGTTTTACGCCTTCACCAGCCGCTTAAAAGTTTTGCGAAACTTCTCCACTTTGGGCGCCGCCACCGCCAGGCAGTAGCCCTGCCCCGGGTTGTTCTCGAAGAAGTCTTGGTGGTAGTCCTCGGCCGGTGAATAGTTGGCCAGCGGTAGCACTTCGGTCACCACCGGTTGGCCCAGCACGCCACTGGCGTTTATCTCGCCAATCAGGTCTTGGGCGACAGCGGCCTGCTCGGGGTTGGAGACGTAGATGCCGCTTCGGTACTGCGTGCCCCGGTCGTTGCCCTGGCGGTTCAGGGTGGTGGGGTCGTGGATGACAAAGAATATTTCCAGAATCTCCCGCACACTGATCTGAGCGGGGTCAAACACCAGCTTGACCACCTCGTTGTGACCCGTGGTGCCTGAGCACACTTGCTCGTAGGTCGGGCGCAGCACTTGCCCGTTGCAGTAGCCGCTTTCAACATCCAGCACGCCTTTGACGCCGACAAAAACGGCCTCAGTGCACCAAAAACAACCACCGCCCAGGGTCAGGGTTTGCAGGGAATCCGACATGAATTAGCTCCGAAAGTTGTGTCCATCAAATGAGTCATTGCATCTTACGCGCCACCCCAAAGCCCTTTAAACCGCCGGCTTTCAGCTTTGCTCAAAGTTTACAAATTTCAAGACTCGAAAATGCCCTGCCTGATTGACAGTTAAATAGACCAAAGTTACATTACTAACCCACTAGTCATTAATTTCATGCCGCTTTCGCCCCATCAAACAGACTGCCCGTCTGCCCCCCAAACCAAACATGAACGCCGCAAGGACGCTCGCCCGGGCGAGCTGCTCGATGCGGCTCTTTCCCTGTTTGTAGAAAAGGGATTTGCTGCCACCCGTGTCGAAGAAGTAGCCAATCTGGCCAGCGTCTCCAAGGGCACCCTGTTTTTGTATTTCTCCAGCAAAGAAGATCTTTTTAAAGCGGTGGTGCGTGAGAGTATCTCGGGGCGCTTCTCTGAATGGAGTGCTGAATTTGACAGCTTTGAAGGCAGCACCGCCGACATGTTGCGCACCTGCATGAGCACCTGGTGGGCGCGCTTGGGTTCTACCAAAGCGTCTGGCCTGAGCAAACTCATGATGAGCGAAGCCCGCAATTTCCCCGAACTGGCCGCCTTCTACCAGCAAGAAGTGATCGAGCCGGGCAACGCATTGATCCAGCGCGTCTTGCAGCGTGGTGTGGACCGCGGCGAATTCCGCCCAATGGACATGAAATACGGGGTTTACCTGGTGTTGGCGCCCATGCTGTTCCTGTCCATGTGGAAACACAGCTTGGGCACCTGCTGCGTGGGCAATGAATTAAACCCCGAAGCCTACATCGCCTTGCAAGTTGAAACCCTCCTGACTGGCCTGTGCGTTGCCCCGGCTAAGCCCTAAATAACACCTTGCAGAAACCCTTGCCCTTATGAAATCCTGGATGAAGTGGACCCTTGTGGTCGTGATAGTGGCCTTACTGGCAGCAGGCGCCTTGCGCGTCGTCAGCAGCAGAAAAGAAAAAGCGTCAGCTCTGCAGGCGCAGCAGGCTTCGCAAAAAACACAAGTTGTGATGGCCTTGTCGGCCGCCGATATGTTACCCGTCAAAACCCGCGTATTGACGCAAACTCTGGCAATTGCCGGCCCACTCAAAGCCGTGAACGCGGCCTTCGTGAAAGCGCGCGTGGCGGGTGAGTTGCAGGGCCTGACGGTGCGCGAAGGCGACCTGGTCAAAGAGGGCCAGGTCATCGCCCGGGTAGAGTCCACCGAGTTTCAGGCGCGGGTGCGCCAGGCTCAGCAACAAGCCCAATCTGCAAAAGCGCAAGTCGACATCGCCAAGCGCAGCTTTGAGAACAACCGCTCTTTGGTGGACCAGGGCTTTATCTCCAAAACAGCGCTGGAATCGTCCTTGGCTTCTCTGGCCGCCGCCGAGGCCAATTTTCAGGCCGCCCAAGCGGGCGCTGAAGTAGCAGTGAAGTCGCTGCAAGACACGGTGTTGCGTGCCCCTATCACGGGACTGATCGCGCAACGCCTGGCCCAATCTGGCGAGCGGGTGGGCATTGATGCCCGCATCGTCGAAATTGTGGATTTGAGCCGCCTGGAGTTGGAGGCCAGTCTCAGCCCGGCTGATTCACTGCGGGTTGCGGTAGGCCAGACAGCCCGCCTGAACATTGAAGGTGCAGCCAAACCCCTGAGCGCCAAAGTCGTGCGCGTCAACCCCAGCGCGGTGGCGGGTAGCCGGGCAGTTCTGGCTTATTTGGCACTCGCATCATCGCCAGGACTTCGCCAAGGTTTGTTTGCCCAAGGCACGCTGGAGCTGGGCCAGGTTCAAACCCTAACTGTGCCCATGAGCGCCGTGCGGACCGACAAGCCACAACCCTATGTGCAAATAGTGGTCAATGGCCGCATCGTTCACCAAAACGTGGCCTTGGGCGTGCAAGGAGACTTTGAGGGACAGGCCATGGTCGGTATCCAGGATGTGCCTGAAAACGCCTTGATTTTGAGTGGCAGCGTAGGCGTCTTACAGGCGGACACCCAAGTCAAAATCAACACTGGGGCGCTGTAAATGTGGTTCACCCGCGTCAGTCTCAAGAACCCGGTGCTGGCCACGATGGTCATGCTGGCTATTGTGGTGTTGGGCTTGTTTTCGCTGCAGCGCCTGCAGGTGGACCAGTTCCCCAACATCGATTTTCCCGTGGTGGTGGTCACCGCCGACTACCCTGGCGCCTCGCCGGAGATTGTGGAGAGTGAAGTCTCCAAAAAACTGGAAGAGGCCGTTAATTCCATTGCTGGCATCAGCGCCCTCACCTCGCGCAGCTACGAAGGCCAGGCGGTGGTCATCATCGAGTTTGGCTTGCACATTGATGGCCGCAAGGCGGCTGAAGATGTGCGCGAAAAAGTAGCCTCGGTGCGCCCCAGCCTGCGCACCGAAGTCAAAGAGCCGCGAGTGCTGCGCTTTGACCCCTCGGCGCGCGCTGTTTGGTCAGTGGCCGTCTTGCCTGATGACAGCAAAGGCAGCGTCCAGGCCATGAATGCGGTTGAGATGACCAACTGGGCGTCGCAAACCTTAGCCAAGCGGTTCGAGAATGTCAGGGGTGTGGGCTCCGTCACGGTGGTGGGTGGTACCAAGCGCGAGATCAATATTTACCTCAATCCCCAGGCACTGGAGTCCTTTGGTATCACCCCTGAGCAGGTGGTGAGTGCCGTACGCAATGAAAACCAGGACTTGCCGGTAGGCGCCATTCGCTCGCAAGAGCAAGAGCGGGTCATTCAGATCGCCGCACGCATGAAGCGCCCTCAGGACTTTGGCCAAATTATTGTGGTGCGTAAAAACGGGGCCCCCGTGCGCCTAGACCAAGTGGCCCGCGTAGCCGACGGTGCCCAAGAGATTGACAGCCTGGCCCTCTTTAATGGTCAACGAACCCTGCTTCTGAACGTGCAAAAGTCGCAAGACGAGAACACCATTGGGGTAGTGGACGGGCTGCAAAAAACCTTGACCGAGATGCAAAAGCAGTTGCCCCCCGGCCTGCGGCTGGAGCAAATCACCGATGGCTCGCGCCAGATTCGGGTGTCAGTGAGCAACGTGCGCAGTACGCTGATTGAAGGTGCGCTGCTCACCGTGCTGATTGTGTTTCTGTTTTTGAACTCCTGGCGCTCCACCGTCATTACCGGTCTGACGCTGCCCATTGCCATCATTGGCACCTTCTTGTTCATGAATATGTTTGGTTTCACCATCAACATGATCACCTTGATGGCGCTGAGCCTGTGTGTGGGTTTGCTGATTGACGACGCCATTGTGGTACGCGAAAACATCGTGCGCCATGTCCACATGGGCAAGTCCGTGTATCAGGCCTCGCTGGATGGCACCGAAGAAATTGGCATGGCCGTGCTGGCCACCACGCTGTCCATCGTGGCGGTGTTTTTACCCATCGGTTTTATGGGCGGCATCATCGGCAAGTTTTTCCATGAGTTTGGCATCACCATCGTGGCCGCCGTACTGATCTCGATGTTTGTCAGCTTCACCCTGGACCCGATGTTGTCGAGCATCTGGCACGACCCCAGCATTGAAAAACCCGATCGCTTGGCCCGGGGGCCCGATGGGAAACTCCTGTACAAAGCCACCTGGTACGACAGAACCATTGGCCGCGTGACCGGCTGGTTTGACCGCGCCACCGACGCCACTGCTGACGCCTACCAAGGCATTTTGCGACGTGCACTGAACCACAAACTGGTCACTGTAGGCTTGGCGATTGCGGTGTTTGTAGTGAGTATTTTCATGGTGCCGCTCTTGGGCACCGAGTTTGTGCCCAAATCAGACTTCTCTGAAACCACCCTGAGTTTCAACACGCCGGTCGGCTCGTCGCTGGAGGTCACCGAGGCCCGTGCCAAAGAAGTCGAGGGTATTGTTCGGGCCTTCCCCGAGGTGCGCTACACCCTCACCACCATCAACACCGGCAACGCACAGGGCAAAATTTACGCCAGTATTTACATCCGCCTGGTAGACCGCAAGGACCGCACGCTGAGTGTGGACGCCATGTCGGTGGCGCTGCGCGAGCGACTGCGCCAGGTGCCCGGCATCACGGTCACGCATGTAGGCTTGATGGATTCGGTAGGCGGACAAAAACAAATTCTGTTCTCGATCAAGGGCATGGACACGGCCACGCTGACCCAGTTGACTCAGGCGGCGATGGAGAAAATTCGAACCATTCCAGGCTTGGTGGATCTGGACTCAACCTTGAAAGCCAACAAACCCACGCTGGAAGTTGAGGTCAAACGTGACCTCGCCTCTGACTTGGGCCTGAACGTGGCCCAAATTGGCGCTGGGCTTCGCACCTTGGTGGCAGGGCAAACGGTGGGCAACTGGCGTGCCCCGGATGACCAGACCTATGACGTCAATGTGCGTCTGGCCCCCGAGGCGCGCAACAGCCCGCAGGACATGAACCAACTGCCCTTTACCGTGGGCACCAATGCCGATGGCAGCCCCCGCATTGTGCGGCTCAACCAGGTGGCCACCGTGCGCGAGTCCACCGGGCCCAACCAGATCAACCGCCGCGACATGGTGCGCGATGTAGCCATCAGTGCCAACGTGTCAGGCCGCTCCTCGGGCGAGGTCTCAGCCGATATAAAGACTGCGATGGAAAGCCTCACCATGCCACCCGGCTACAGCTACCAGTTCAGCGGTTCCACCAAAGATATGGGTGAGGCGTTTGGCTACGCCATTTCAGCGCTGGTGCTGGCGATTGTGTTTATTTACATGATTCTGGCCAGCCAGTTCAAGAGCTTTTTGCAGCCCTTAGCCCTCATGACAGCCCTGCCGCTGACCCTCATTGGTGTGGTGCTGGCCTTGATGATGTTCAACTCGACCTT
>CAIMHL010000576.1 GCA_903840825.1 uncultured beta proteobacterium | reverse complement strand
GACTTGGCGGGGTCTTGCCGCTGTGACACAGCGGAGTTCATGGCGCAATCCGTCCCCGTTGGAGCGGCGCCTCGCCGCGAAGGTCTTCGCCATAAAGATTTTTTGGGGGGGGCAATTTGCCCCCCCCCCTTGACTGTCCAAGCTTAAATCGGGGTCGCGCCTGCGCTTCTTCTTTCAAGAATCCGACGGATCGGCAGCATCCGCCAATGCGTCCAAGTCATCATCAAAGTCAAAACGGTGGGTAAATTTTCTGACCACGCGGACAGATAGTTCAAAACTTAATGGATGCCGAGCTCCGCAGCAAGGGGTATCGGCGGCAATGGTTTCCATATTTTGGCAACACGCCAAACGGGTGTTGGGTCAGTCATGTCGATGGTGTCGACATGAGGGAATAACGTGTCTAATTTTTCAATTTTTTCGACACATTAAATTTCTGCCCTATTTGCAGTTCATTGTTACGGCACTTGCTTGAGGGGTTGGGCCGTTGGGGTTCGCCGCAAGGCAGGGTGGAACACGAGGACGCGCTCGACCGATTTTTTGGCTGTCCCCGGCAGGACTTGGCGGGTGGGCGAGCGGCCACAGCCATCGCAGCCGCTGCCGCAACCGCCCTTGGCCTGCGCTATTTTCTCAAGGGCGTGTTCCAAAAATACCGGTAACGGCAAGCGCAACAAAGTGCGGGCCATCGCCTGAAGCACAGCCAAGGGCAATAGCTGGCTTGCCGCATAGACGAAGCAGGCACTTACTAAGCAGACCACCAACAGGCTTTGCAGCATCATGCCTCAACCCCCCAGCCAGAGCGTGACACGGTAAGTCACGAACGAGGCGGCGTAGGCCAGTCCAAACAAATAGGACGCCATCAACACCGGGTAACGCCACGAATTGGTCTCGCGCCGTACCACCGCCAGGGTGGACAGGCATTGCGGCGCAAACACAAACCAGGCCAGCAGCGAATAGGCTGTGGCCAGCGACCAGCCTTGAGCGATGACGGGGGACAGCGCATCGGCCACGCTTTTGTCAGCCGCTGACAGGGAATACACCGTGCCCAAGGCGCCCACCGCCACCTCGCGCGCGGCCATGCCGGGCACCAGCGCGATGGAAATTTGCCAGTTAAACCCGATGGGCGCAAAGACCCACTGCAGCGCGTGGCCCATCATGCCGGCCAGGCTGTATTGGATCGCCGGGCCTTGAGAGGCGTCCCAACCCGCAGGCGGGCCGGGAAAGGTGGACAGGAACCACAGGATGACCATCAGCGCAAAAATAATGCCGCCCACCCGATTCAAGAAAATGCGGGCGCGCTCCCACAGACCCAGCCCCAGATTGCGCAAACTTGGGACCCGGTAAGGCGGCAGTTCCAGCATCAGGGGTTGGTAGCTGCTCTTCATCCACACCCGCTTGAAGACCCAGGCCACACCCATGGCTGAGACCACCCCCGCCACGTACAAACCAAACAAGGTGAGACCGCGCAGGCTAAACCACCCCACGTCGCGCTCGGGCACAAAGGCGCCAATCAGCAAGGCATAGACCGGCAAGCGCGCCGAGCAGGTCATGAGCGGGGCGACCATGATGGTGGCGAGCCGATCTTTCCAATTGGCAATGGTGCGCGTGGCCATGATGCCGGGAATGGCACAGGCAAAGCTTGAGAGCAGCGGAATAAAGGCGCGGCCCGACAGGCCCACCTTGCCCATCAAGTTGTCCAGCAAAAAAGCCGCGCGCGGCAAATAGCCCGAGTCTTCCAGCAGCAAGATGAAGAAAAACAAAATCAGAATTTGCGGCAAAAACACCAGCACGCCGCCCACCCCGGCAATCACGCCATCGACCAGCAGGCTGCGCAAGAGCCCCTCATCCATGTGGGCCAGCGTCCAGTCGACCACGCCAGCCATGACACTTTTTATCGCATCCATCGGCAGATTGGCCCATGAAAACACGGCCTGAAAAATCAAAAACAAGACCGCCGCCAAGATCAGCAGGCCCCACACCGGGTGCATCACCAGCGCGTCAAGTCGGTATTGAAAACGGCCTTTGGCCGGGGCAAGTGGCGCCACCAGCGCCAAAATACGGCGCACCTCACGCTGCAAGTCGGCCGGAGTAGCGGCGACCACATGCGGCAGATAAGTGGGTGATTGGCCTTGAAGCGCGGCCAGCGTGGTCGTCAGTTGCGCCAACAAGGCGGTGTGGCCGTCGTGTTTGATTGCTACCGTTTCTACCACCGGGCAACCCAGCTCTGCGGCTAGGCGTGGCAAGTCGAGCTTGAGCCCTTGCTGGCGCGCTGCATCGGCCATGTTGACCGCCACCAGCATGGGTTTGCCCAAGCGTTTGAGCTCCAGCACCAGGCGTAGGTTCATGCGCAAATTGGTGGCATCCACCACGGCCACCAGCACATCGGGCGCATCTTCCCCAGCGCGCTTGCCTTCAATCACGTCCAGCGTGACCTTTTCGTCGGGCGTGGCGGGGCTTAGGCTGTAGGTGCCCGGCAGATCAACGACTGATACGCTTTGGCCCTGGGGCAAATGGGCCGTGCCCACCTTGCGCTCCACCGTGACGCCGGCATAGTTGGCTACTTTTTGGCGGGCGCCGGTCAGCAGGTTGAAAAGTGCTGTTTTGCCGCAGTTGGGGTTGCCAACAAGCGCTATTTTATTAATAGCTGGTATAGCTTGACTGTATTGGGCTGGGGTCATATTTCTCTTAAATATCGCAGGTTTCAGCCAGGCGCACCTTAATGCAGTCCGCCTCCAGCAGGCGCAGGGCAAACAAGGTTTCACCCACCTGAACCGCTAGCGGTTCGCGCCCACCGGGACCGCGCCGCAGCAGTTGCACGGGCTCGCCCTCAATAAACCCCAATTCCCCCAAGCGCCGCAAAGTCGCTTCGCCCACGTCGCCGGAGCTCGCGAACACCTCCGACACAAAGGCGCGGGTCCCGTTCGGTAATTGAGAAAGAAGCATGGGGAGAAACCTTTGGAAAAACGATCAGCAAGCGCCAACGTGGCCTGAATGCAAATGAGAGTCTATCGCATTTAGAAAACCAAGGGTGCCGTCGCCTCACTGCATCACTTGCCTTTCAAAGCACGCAGCAAGGCTTCACCTGTGTAAGCCGTTTTCTGGCCCGCCTCGGCCTGGCGAATCAAGGCAATGATGCGCTGGTTAGCCGGCGCGTCCAGCCCCAGCGAATTCGCCAGTTTCACCACGGCGCCATTCAAATAATCGACCTCGGTACGGCGCCCCATTTGCAGGTCGTCCCACATGGATGAGCGCGCCTCTTCGTCAATACGCAGCATGGCGGCAGCGACGCGAACAAACAAAAAGTCAGGCAAGCGCAGCAACCAAGGCAACAGTTTGGGCCCGATGCGGGCCACTTTGGCGGGCGCAATACCGGCGCGCTGCAAAACAGCCAAGGTCTCGGAAATCAGCAGCGCCAGACAACGCCGGTAAGCGCGCTGGGACAACTCCGCCTTGAGCGGCAAGCCCGACAAGGCGTTGACCGGGTTGTTCAGATTGAGCAAGAGCTTGCCCCACTGCACTTGTTCAAAATTATCAAATGCTTGCAAGGGAAGGCCTGCAGCCTTAAAGGCCGCCTGCCAGCGAGTCAAAGCAGGCGATGCCTGCACGCCGATGTCGCCTTCAGTGCCCCGGTGCAAACGCCCCTCGGGCAGCGCCACCACATTGAATGGCACCATGCCGGCCAGTACGGTGAGGTGCGGTAGTGCCTGTGCCAGCACCTCGGCATTGCCCACGCCGTTTTGCAAACTAATCACCAGCGCATTGGCCAGGGCGTGCTGGCCAATGGCTTGCGCGGCCTGCGCGGTGTCAGCACTTTTAACCGTGACCAAAATCAGGTGGGCCTCCTTCAACGCAGCCGGGTCTTCGGTGTAGGAAATTTGCGCGGCCTCCAAGACCCTGCGCGCGCCCAGCAAATCGGTCAAATTGAGACCGTGGCGCTCGATTTGAGTCCGCACGCGGGCACGACCAATCAGCACCACATCAGAGCCACCGGCTATCAAGGAACCGCCCACATAGGCGCCAATAGAGCCCGCGCCAAACACTGCAATTTTCATAAATGCGAATACTTAGTAGGAAATTTTCAAACGACGGTAGAGGAAGCTGAGGACAAACAAGGGGCCGATCAGGAGGTAACGCACATCGTCAAAAAACGAAGGTTTTTTCCCCTCGATCTTGTGCCCAATGAACTGCCCGATCCAGGCCACTACAAACACAGCCAGTGAGATCTGCCACACCCAAGCCTGCGGTAACAGCGCCAAAATACCGAGCAT
>CAIMHL010000575.1 GCA_903840825.1 uncultured beta proteobacterium | reverse complement strand
CGAAGCGACGTACCGCCGAAAAGCATGATATCCTTTATGCAAAATCTATTCTCCACATGAAACATTTCAACCGACCGCGGTCGGACCGATTCCACATCGCATGAGGCATTCATGAACGTCGCAGACGCAAGGAAATTTCTCAAGAAGAACAACATCCAATTCGTGCTGGCGCAGTTCGTGGATATCCACGGCTCGGCCAAAGCCAAGTGCGTGCCGGTCGGGCATTTCGAGGCGTTGCTGACCACGGGTGCGGGGTTTGCCGGTTTCGCCATCTGGGGCTTGGGCATGGGTCCGAACGGCCCCGAGTACACGGCCGTGGGTGACCTGTCCACGCTGACGCTATTGCCCTGGATGCCCGGCTACGCGCGTATTGCCTGCGACGGCCATGTCATGGGCAAACCATACGAATATTGCCCTCGGGTCGCCCTGCGCGCCCAAGTGAAGAAACTCGGTGACATGGGCCTGACTATGTTCACGGGCATCGAGCCCGAATTTATGCTGCTGGACCGCAAGGCGGATGGTTCGCTTGCGCCGTTTGACAGCACCGATACGCTGGACAAGCCGTGTTATGACTACAAAGGCCTGGCGCGGCGCAGCGACTACCTTGGCAAGCTGGTGAGCGCCCCTGCAGATGGCTGGGCTGGATGTGTATCAGATCGACCATGAAGACGCCAACGGACAGTTCGAAGTGAACTTTACCTACGGAGACTGTTTGAGGTCGGCCGACAACTACACACTGTTCAAGATGGCGGCGACCGAGATCGCCCACACCATGGGCATGGTCTGCACCTTCATGCCCAAGCCGTTTTCCAACCGCGCGGGCACTGGTTCCCATTTTCATATCTCGGTGGGTGACGCCAAGACGAAAAATTTGTTCCATGACGATAAGGACAAACAGGGGATGGGGCTGTCGAAAACCGGCTACCACTTTCTTGCCGGTATTCTGGCCCATGCTCGCGGCCTGGCCGCTTTGGCAGCGCCGTCGGTGAACTCCTACAAACGGCTGGTGGTCGGGCGCTCACTGTCCGGTGCAACATGGGCGCCGGCCTACGTGACTTACGGGGACAACAACCGCACGGCCATGGTGCGGGTTCCGTATGGCCGACTGGAACTGCGCCTGCCAGACGGGTCCTGCAACCCGTACCTGGTGACTGCTGGCATCATTGCCGCCGGGCTGGATGGCATCAAGAAGAAACTCGACCCAGGCCCGGCAAACAACACCAATTTGTACGACCTGTCCCCAGAGCAAGTGGCCGCGCAGGGCATCCCCATCCTGCCGCAGAACTTGAACGAAGCCATCGACGCTTTTGCCGCCGATGCAGTGCTGCGCGACGCTGTGGGAGAGAACCTGTCAAACGAATTTATTCGTCTCAAGCGCATGGAGTGGGTCGAGTACTCGCGCCATGTCTCAGCCTGGGAAACCAACCGCTACCTCGAGTTTTTCTGATCGGACGAAACAGCATGTGTGGAATAGTGGGACTACTGGTTAAGAACCCCGAATTGCGTGAGCAGTTGGGTGCCTTGATGATGCCTATCCTGATTGGCATGACAGAGCGCGGTCCGGAGTCTGCTGGTATGGCGGTGTTCACACCGGCAGTGCCAGACGGTCGGCGCAAGTTCAGCGTCTACAGCGGTACTGCCAGTACGCCATGGACGCAGTTCGAGGCGGCGGCCACGCGCGAGCTGGGGGCTGGCTGCACCGTGCAGGTGCGTGCCAACCACGCGGTGCTGGAGACCGCGGCTGCGCCTGAAGCAGTGCGTTCCTGGCTGCAGACCCACTACCCTGGCTACCACGTGCTGTCGGTCGGGCAGTCAATCGATCTCTACAAGGACACCGGT
>CAIMHL010000574.1 GCA_903840825.1 uncultured beta proteobacterium | reverse complement strand
TGCTCACCAACACGGCGTTCAACGCTATGTTGAAGACGCTGGAAGAGCCGCCTGAGTATTTGAAATTTGTGTTGGCCACCACCGACCCGCAAAAAGTGCCGGTGACCGTGTTGTCGCGTTGCCTGCAGTTCAACCTGCGCCCGATGGCGCCTGAGACCATTCGGGAGCACTTGGTCAAAGTGCTGCACACCGAAGCCGTGGCTGCCGATGTGCAGTCGTTGCGTTTGTTGGCCCGTGCGGCACGCGGCTCCATGCGCGATGCCCTGAGCCTGACGGATCAGGCGATTGCTTTTGGTTCTGGCCAAATCAGTGAGCCCACCGTGCGCCAGATGCTGGGCAGTGTGGACCGTTCTTATGTATTCAGGCTGATTGAGGCCTTGGCCTTGGGTGATGGTAAAACCATCGTCGAAACCTCTGAGGTTTTGCGCCTGAACGGCCTGAGTGCGGCCTCGACGCTGGAGGAAATGAGCTCTGTTTTGCAGCACATGGCGGTTCGCCAAGCGGTGCCTTCCAGCTCATCCGTTGATGACGAATCGGACCCTGAGGCCGCTGAGGTGGTGCGTTTGGCCGCAATCATGCCCGCTGACGAGACGCAGTTGCTCTACAGTATTTGTTTGCATGGGCGTGCCGAGTTGGGTTTGGCCCCTGATGACTATGCCGCACTCACGATGGTGCTGCTGCGATTACTGGCTTTCAAGCCCCAAACAGGCCAGACGCCAATGGCTGAAAAAAAAACACTGATTAAGGCCCCAGCGCCTTTTCCGGCGCCCTTGCCTCAGGCGGCCGTTGTCGTTGCCCCGGCAGTCACTCAGCCAGTCGCCAAGGCGCCGGCGCCCTTGGTGCCGCCAGTTCGCTTGCAAGCTTGGGATGATGCGCCCGAAGAGTTGGGTAAAAAAAATGAACTAAATGTGCCTTCAAAGCTTACCAGTCTTGCTATACAAGCTCATATTACTGTAGCACCTATTCCCGAAGCCTTCACGCCACCTCCAGGCCAGCAGTTGCATGTGCTGACCATGCCAGCAGCGGGGGGGCTAAGTCCGATTTTTGAGCGTGATCCAGCACGCGCGCCGCTTGACCACGCCTCGGATGCGGCCAGTGTGGTGGCAATTCCGGTTAGGGTTCAGGCGGATTCAAGGACCGAAGCTGCAGCCAGTCAATCACCTCTGCAAGCACTGCAGCCTTCAGAAGAGGGCGAGTTTTGGCGCGCTACGGTTCAGCAATTGATGGCGGCTGAGACGATCACGGCCATGGTGCGTGAGTTGGCTTTGCAGTCACAACTGGTGGCACGCGATGTGGATCAGTGGGTGTTGCGGGTCGAGCGCGAGTCGCTCAACCAGTCTGGAACGCGCGAGCGCCTGACCACCGCCTTGCAGGCCAGCGGGCACATGGTCACTTTGGCCGTCGAAATTGGGCGCGTGACTGACAGCCCAGCACGGCGCAATGCCGCTTTGGTAGCCGAGCGTCAGTTGGCGGCCGAAAAAATCATCTTTGACGACCCTTTTGTTCAAACCATGATGCGCGACTATGGGGCAAAAATCGTCCCGGGCAGCATCAAGCCAGGCTGACGCGCGATCAGCGTCAGCTCCCATTTTTTTATTTTCAAAACAAGGAATTCACATGTTCAACAAAGGACAACTCGCCGGTCTCATGAAGCAGGCCCAGACCATGCAGGACAACATGAAAAAAGCCCAGGATGAACTGGGCTTTGTCGAAGTGACCGGCGAATCGGGCTCGGGTTTGGTGAAGGTCACCATGACTTGCAAGCACGATGTCAAACGCGTCACGATCGACCCCAGTTTGCTGGCTGAAGACAAAGACATGCTTGAAGACCTGGTGGCAGCCGCCTTTAACGCCGCTGTCCGTAAAGCCGAAGAAACCTCAGCTGAGAAAATGGGCAAACTGACCGCCGGTATGCCGAGCTTGCCAGGTGGCATGAAGTTTCCCTTTTGAGCGTGATCAGTCCGTGCGGACCTTGGGCGGCGCCGGGTTTTAAATATGGCCGATAACACCTCCATCGAGGTGCTGATTCAGGCACTGCGCCGGCTTCCTGGCGTGGGGGCCAAATCGGCTTCGCGCATGGCCTTTCACCTGCTGCAGCACGACCGCCCGGGGGCCTTGGCCCTCTCAAACGCGCTCAAGGTAGCGGCAGACAGCGTGCGCCACTGCGAGCTTTGCCACACGTTCACGCAACTACCGGTGTGT
The DNA here is from genome assembly GCA_903840825.1 of uncultured beta proteobacterium. GTDB lineage: Bacteria > Pseudomonadota > Gammaproteobacteria > Burkholderiales > Burkholderiaceae_C > Rhodoferax. The sequence continues at coordinate 8,742 of CAIMHL010000574.1, read as the reverse complement.
GAGGTGTGCCTTGATGCCCGGCGCGATGCTACAAAACTGTGCGTGGTGGAGACCCCTGCAGACCAATCTGCCATAGAGCGAACAGGGGCCTACAAAGGCTTGTACTTTGTCTTGATGGGCAAACTCAATCCGCTGGACGGGATAGGCCCCAAGGATATCGGCCTCAAAAAATTGTTTGACCGAGCTTGTGACGGGCTCGTCCAAGAAGTCATCTTGGCGACCAACTTCACTGCAGAAGGCGAAGCCACCGCCCACGTCATTAGCGAAGGTCTAAAGGCACGAGGGCTGACGCTTACTCGTTTGGCGCGCGGGGTGCCCGTGGGTAGCGAGCTTGAATATGTTGATTTGGGAACCATTGCACACGCCTTGGTTGATCGCCGATAAGTTAGACTCATTCAAAACATTTAATTTGATGATTCAACAAAATACAAACAACAATTTAGCGGCTGAAAATGCCGAGCAGCTTGAGTTGTTGAGTATTTGTATGGCTCAGCTCAACGATGTGGTGTTGATCACGGACGCCCGGCCTTCCTTTGAGGGTGGTCCACGCATTGTCTACGTCAATGAAGCTTTCGAGCGGGTTACTGGCTATCCACGCACCCAGGCACTAGGGCGTTCACCCCGATTGTTGCAGGGTAAAAATACGCAACCCGGAGAACTCATGCGCATCAGGCAAGCCCTAGATGCATTCCAAGCGGTGAGGGTTGAACTGATCAACTACACGCTTGAGGGGCAGGAGTTCTGGGTTGATCTGGACATCGTGCCGGTGAAGAATGCGGCAGGGTTGTGTGTTAACTACATTGGTATTCAGCGCGACATCACTGAAAAAAAGCAGGACCAGGCCTTGGTCGAGCAGTTGGCGCACCACGACGCTTTAACCGGCCTAGCCAACCGCCGTTTGCTGGCGGACCGGCTTAAGCAGACCCTGGCCGCTTGTGCACGCCAACCGGTTTATTGCGGCTTGCTGGTGATCGATCTGGACAACTTTAAATCCTTGAACGACACTTTTGGCCATGCGCAGGGAGATGCCTTGCTGATCGAGGTGGCCTGCCGTCTAAGGGCGTGTGTGCGTGATGTGGACACGGTGGCCCGTTTGGGGGGCGATGAATTTGTCGTCCTCATTCAAAGCGTGGGCAGCGACCCGGCTGAAGCGGCCAGCAACGCCGAGACGGTTGCCCGAAAAATATTGCACCGCTTGGGTCAAAACTTCACTTTTGAGGAGGCCTCCTACCACTTGACGGCCAGTTTGGGCATTGCCTTGTTTAACAGCGCCAAGTCCCCGATGGACGAACTGCTGAAGCAGTCCGATCTGGCCATGTACCAAGCCAAGGCGGCCGGGCGCAACACCTTTCGATTTTTTGATGCGGGTATGCAGGTGATGGTGGACGAGCGGTCGTGGTTGGGCGGAGAGTTACGCCAGGCGCTGGCCCAAAAACAATTTACCTTGCATTACCAAGCCCAGTTCGACACGGAGCGTGGTTTGGTGGGTGCCGAGGCCTTGTTGCGTTGGGACTGTCCGGGCAGAGGGCAGGTGCCACCTGCCGTTTTTATCCCCCTGGCCGAGCAAATTGGCCTGATCAAGGCTTTAGGGAATTGGGTGCTTGAAGCGGCTTGTGAAACACTGGTGCACTGGTCGACCTTGCCCGCTTTGTCGCATTTGACGCTGTCCATCAACGTCAGCCCCAAACAGTTCCAAATGCCGGACTTTGTCCAAAGTGTCATGCAATGCCTGCAACGCTCGGGCGCACGGCCGGACCGCCTCAAGTTGGAGTTGACTGAGGGCATGCTGATCCACGATCTGCGCGATGTCAACACCAAAATGGCGAGTCTTAAAGCGCAGGGTATTGGCTTGTCGTTGGACGACTTTGGTACCGGTTATTCTTCACTCAACTACCTGCGGCGCTTGTCGCTGAACCAACTGAAAATTGACCAGACCTTTGTTCAAAACGTGTTGACCAACGAAAACGATGCCGCCATTACCCGCACGATCGTGACGCTGGGGCAGTCTCTAGGCCTGGAGGTGCTGGCAGAAGGGGTGGAAACCCTTGCACAAAAAGAGTTTTTGATAAGTATTGGGTGCCACGCTTTTCAAGGCTATTTGTTCAGCAAGCCCCTGCCTGCACAGGCGTTTGAAGCTTTTGTTACTTTGTGTGACTGAGTCTAGGTAAAAACCCCCTCGGGGATGATCCCGATGGGCAAACGTTACGCGTTGCCCTAAGCTCAAGTCTCAAAAATTAACAGGCGGGGGATTTATCTTGCAAAACAAAACTTTTAACCGTCGCACCTTCGGTGCTGTCTCCGTGGGGTCTTTGGCCAGCTTGGCCATGCCATCGCTTTGGGCGCAGTCCAAGCTTGAAAAAACCAAGGTTTCCATCGCTGTGGGGGGAAAAGCCGCCTTCTATTATTTGCCTTTGACGATTGCCGAGCAGTTGGGGTACTTCAAGGCAGAAGGCCTTGAGGTTGAAATAAGCGATTTTGCCGGTGGCTCACGCGCCCTTCAGGCGGTAGTCGGTGGGTCTGCTGATGTGGTGTCTGGCGCCTATGAGCACACCATTAACCTGCAATCCAAGGGCCAAAAATTTCAGGCCTTTGTGTTGCAAGGGCGTGCACCCGCCATCTCGATGGGTATATCGCCCAAGACCCTCCCCAACTACAAATCACTGGCTGACTTGAAGGGCAAAAAAATTGGCATCTCAGCGCCAGGTTCGTCCACCAATATGGTGGCCAACCTGATTCTTTCCCGGGCCGGTCTCAAGGCTGCCGATGTGAGCTTTATCGGTGTGGGTACGGCGGCGGGTGCCCTGTCGGCTTTTCGATCTGGACAAATTGATGCCATGTGCAACGTCGATCCAGTGATGACCATGCTGGAGCAAAAAAACGAGGTCCGCATCATCGCCGACACGCGCACGCTGAAAGGCACGGCCGATGTCTTTGGCGGGGTCATGCCCGCAGGTTGTTTGTATGCCCCTGTTGAATTTATTGAAAAAAATCCCAACACGGTTCAAGCCCTGACCAATGCGATCGTGCACAGCCTCAAGTGGCTGCAAACAGCCGGCCCCAGCGACATCATCAAAACAGTCCCGGAGTCTTATTTGTTGGGCGACCGGGCTTTGTACCTGGCCTCGTTCAACAAGGTGCGCGAAGCCATTTCGCCCGATGGCATCATTCCCGACGAAGGTCCCCGCACCGCTTTGAAGGCGCTGCTCAGTTTTGATCCCAGCATCAAGGCCGAAAAAATTGACCTGTCTAAAACGTACACCAATGCCTTTGCCAAGAAAAGTAAAGAGCGGCTCAAAGCGTAAGTAGCCATGGCTGAAATGGCGGCAGCGCTTGACTATGCCCTTGAGTTTTTAGGCGTCTCCTGTGTTTTTAAAGCCACGGAGACCGGTGCCCAAAGCTATACCGCAGTCGGGCAATCAACCCTGCGCATCAAGGCCGGCGAGTTCGTCTCGGTAGTTGGTCCCACGGGGTGTGGCAAGTCCACCTTGCTCAATATGGCGGCTGGCTTGCTGGCGCCTTCCAGCGGTGAAGTCCGCGTTTTTGGTCAAGTGCTTAACGGTATCAATACCCGCGCCGGCTACATGTTCCAAAGCGATGCCCTTATGCCCTGGCGTAGTGCCTTGGACAACGTCATGCTGGGCTTGCAATACCGGGGCGTGCCAGACGAAGTTGCAAAAACACAGGCATTGGATTGGCTGCAGCGGGTAGGCTTGGGCGAGTTTGGCGACCGTTACCCGCACCAGTTGTCGGGCGGTATGCGCAAGCGCACGGCCTTGGCCCAGGTTCTGGCGCTTGACCCTGACATTATTTTGATGGACGAGCCTTTCAGTGCCCTGGATATCCAAACCCGCCAGCTGATGGAGGATGAGGTGCTTGAATTGTGGGCCGCCAAAAAGAAAGCCGTGCTGTTCATCACCCACGACTTGGACGAAGCCATTGCCATGAGCGACCGCGTGGTGGTGTTGTCAGCCGGACCGGCCACGCACCCGCTGGGTGAGTTTGAGATTGATCTGGTTCGCCCCCGCCATGTGGCCGAGGTCAGAACCCAACCCCGATTTGTTGAACTGCATACCCAAATTTGGGGCGTGCTGCGGGATGAAGTGCTCAAGGGCTACAGCCAGCAACTTCGCAAGGCGGCTTGACATGCTGAAATTTTTGACAGTCCTCAAGCCCTCGTATGCCAATCTGCGCTTTTGGCAAGTGGGTGTTTTACTGCTGACGCTGGCACTCTGGCACCTGGCCTCGCGCGACCAGCAAATTGCTTTTTTCCTGGGCGAGCCAGTGCAGGTATTGGGGCGCATTTGGTCCTGGTTCATGCCCTTTGGGCTGGGAAGCAGTCTGTTTTTTCCTGAAGGGCTTGCAGGGCGCGCCGATGTGTACCTGCATCTCGGTGTGACCTTGCTTGAGACGGTGCTGGCTTTTGGTATTGGCACGTTACTGGGCCTGGTTTGTGGCCTGTGGCTGGCGCTGTCGCCATTGGCCAGTGCCATATTGGAGCCCTACCTCAAGGCGGCTAATTCGATGCCAAGGGTGATTCTGGCCCCCATTTTTGCACTCTGGTTTGGTCTGGGCATCTGGAGCAAGGTGGCGCTGGCCGTCACACTGGTATTTTTTGTGGTGTTTTTCAATGTCTACCAGGGCGTCAAGGAAGTGAGCCCGGTGGTGCTTAACAACGCTCGCATGTTGGGGGCCAATCAGCGGCAGCTTTTACGCACGGTTTATTTGCCCAGTGCCACTGCCTGGGTTTTTTCCAGCCTGCACACCTCCGTGGGTTTGGCCTTTGTGGGCGCCGTCGTGGGCGAGTATTTGGGCTCAGCGCGCGGTGTGGGCTACTTGATCTTGCAGGCTGAGGGCACTTTTGATGTCAACACCGTCTTTGCAGGCATTGCGGTGCTCACGCTGTGTGCCTTGTTGCTTGACGGTATCGTGGGTCGCGTGGAGCGCCGCTTGATGAAGTGGCAGCCCCGCCAAGGTGAGACAGAAAGGCTGTAGCCTGCCCGGGCTTACTTCTTGGCGACGCGCACCACTTTTGCATTTTTTCCCTTGGCTTGCAGCGGGGCATTTTGGGGCTTGGATGAGGGCTTGCTCTTTCCCAAAGCCCGCGGAGCCGTTGCCATGAACAGGGTGACTGCTTGCCCTGCCTTGAATGCAGCCGCAGGCGTTGTCTTGTTCCATTCAGCCAAGCTGGCCGCATTCACGCCGTAGCGCGTGGCCATGCTGGCGACCGTGTCTTTTTTACCGGCCTTAACGACGGTTCGCTTCAGCACAATCTCAGGACCCAGCGACATTTGGCCGTTATCGGCGGCATGAACCCCCACATCGGTCTCCATGTGCGAAGAGCGCGGTATCAGCAAGCTTGAGCCTGCTTTGATCACCACACGGGGGGGGATATTGTTGATGCTGCGAAGTGCTTCTTCGGTCATCCCGACCCGCTTGGCGACCTCGGCTGTCTTTAAGGTGGTGGGCGCCAGCCAGACCGTCCAGCTGGCCAGGCGCCCCCCGCTGTAGGCCTCCAGGTTGCGCTGAAAAATGGCGGCATTGTCCCAAGGCAGCAGTATTTGCGGCGTACCCGCGGCCAGAATGACCGGGCGACTGGCTGAGGGATTCAGTGCTTTGAAGTCTTCGACCGAGACCTCGGCAAATTTGGCGGCCAAAGCCACGTCAATGTCACGCTTGATATCCACTGTGGTGAAAAACGGGTGATTTTCAATCAGCGGCAGGCTGGAGTTGAAAGCGCCGGGCGTGGCGACAATATTTTTTAGTGCGATGAGTTTGGGCACATAAAAACGGGTTTCCATGGGCATATTGAGCTCGGTGTAGCTTACCCCCAGTCCCGCGCGCTGGTTTTTGCTGATGGCCCGTCCCACGCTACCTTCCCCCCAGTTGTAGGCCGCCAGCGCCAAATGCCAGTCGCCAAACATGACATATAGTTTTTGCAGGTAATCCAGTGCTGCCCGGGTGGAGGCCATCACATCGCGGCGGTCGTCCCGAAACACGTTTTGTTTCAGGTCGAAGCTCTTGCCCGTGGCCGGCATGAACTGCCACATGCCAGCGGCTTTGGCACTGGACACTGCCTGCGGGTTGAAGGCACTTTCCACGAAGGGCAGTAAGGCGAGCTCAGAGGGCATGTTGCGCCGCTCCAGTTCTTCAACAATGTAGAACATGTACTTGCGTGAACGCTCGGTCATTTGGAAGATGTATTCTGGCCGCGCGCTGTACCACTGCTCGCGGTCGCGCACGAGGTCACTTTCAAGCCCGGGCATGGCAAAGCCACGGCGGATGCGCGCCCATAAGTCGACGGGTGGGGTCATGCGCGCGACAACTTGCGAATAAGTCGGTGAGTTGTCAATTGAACTGAGTGGGCCGTTGGGGTAAGAAGGCGCAACCACAGGCGTCGGTTCAGCTGCTTGCACTGGGGGGGGCAAGTTAACGACTTTGACGGGGGGCAAAGTTGACACTGGCGCTTGATCGGGGGCCAAGCTGAAGCTGGCGCAACCGGACAAAAACAGCAGAGCCACCAAATACTGAAGGGGAATAATTTTCATTAAAACTGGTTTTTCCACTTCCGAAGCGCCGCAAAGGTGCTGACGTCATCGTGGGCTTTTGCGTCGAACGACTGAGCCGCCTGAATAAGGGCTGGCTGGCGGGTCCGCAAAAAAGGGTTGATTTGGCGCTCCAGCGCGAGGCTTGAAGGGAGCGTGGGTTGGCCATTGTCGCGCAAGACCTGCGCGCTTTCCCTATAGCGTTTGAGAGTCTCGTTATCGGGGTCAACCGTGCAGGCAAATTTCAAGTTACTCAGCGTGTATTCATGTGTGCAGCACACGCGGGTGGACTCGGGCAGGGCAGCCAAGCGGTCCAGCGAGGTCAGCATTTGGGCCGGTGTGCCCTCAAACAAACGTCCGCAGCCCGCACTGAACAAGGTATCGCCGCAAAAAAGCAGCGGTGTACCGTCAGCGTTCTCACAAAAGTAAGCGATGTGTCCGGCGGTGTGGCCGGGGACATCCATGACTCTGAAGCTAAGGCCCAGTGCCCTGAGTTGATCGCCGTCTTTGAGCCGTGTCAAAGGCTCAGGCATAGTCTCCTTCAAAGGACCAAAAACTGTTGCCCCCGTAGATACTCTCAGGGCATCAACGCCGCCCGTGTGATCGTGGTGGTGGTGGGTGACTAGAATGGCTTCAAGTTTCACGTCCAGATCTTGCAGAGCCTTGAAAACAGGTTGCGGATCACCGGGATCAACCACCAAGGCGCGACCTTCGTCATGCAACATCCAAATGTAGTTATCAGCGAATGCAGGTATTGGAATTAACTTCATGAGTGCCGCAATTATAGATTTGCAGGCTTGGCTGCAATCTCCGCCAGGTCGCTACATGCTAGCGTGGGAGCGTGCCCAGATCGACTTGGCGGTGGCGGATATTTTCGGATTTCATGCCATGCAGCTGGGTTTGCCCCAGCTCGATGCCCTGGCGGCCAACCGCATGCAGCACCGTTGGTTGGCAACCAACACGGCCGTCGCAGGGGCACATTTTGTTACTGATTTTGCCGCCTTGCCCTTTTCAGCGAACAGCCTCGATCTGGTGGTGATGCCCCATTCTCTGGAGCTCACAGATGACCCGCACACGGCGCTGCGCGAGGTCGAGCGGGTGTTGGTGCCTGAGGGACGTGTCGTTATTTGTGGCTTGAATCCGGCTAGTTTGTGGGCACTGAGAATGCGGCGCGCGCGTTTATTGCACCGCTTGGGCGTGGGCCAGAATTTTTTGCCTGCGGGTCAACAATTCATTGGGTTTTGGCGTCTGCGGGACTGGCTTCGCCTCTTGGGCTTTGAGGTGGAGGTCGCACGGTTTGGCTGTTATCGGCCCGCGCTGCAAAATGAAAAATGGTTTGATCGACTGTTGCCGATGGAAAACGCAGGCCAGCGCTGGTGGCCGATTTTTGGCGCTGTGTACTTTCTGGTCGCGGTCAAGCGGGTGCGGGGAATGACGCTGCACAGTCCGGCTTGGAAAACAACAAGGCCTTTGGTTTCTGCTCCTGTTTCTGTAGCTGGCTATGCAGGTCCAGTAAGGTCTAGTGATAAATTTAACTTAAATTCGAGGAATGTGGATTGAATGCGATAACTATTTACACCGATGGCGCCTGCAAAGGTAATCCGGGCCCAGGTGGCTGGGGCGCACTGCTCAAATCGTCAGACGCACAAAAAGAACTCTTTGGTGGCGAGCTTGATACGACCAACAACCGCATGGAAATGTTGGCGGTCATTGAAGCGCTGACGGCCCTGAAGCGCCCCTGCCATGTCACGCTTCATGTGGACAGCCAGTATGTGCTGAAAGGCATGACGGAATGGATCGAGGGCTGGAAATCCAGGGGCTGGAAAACAGCGGCCAAGCAGCCGGTAAAAAATGTCGACCTCTGGCAGCGGCTTGATGAATTGGTCAGCACCTCTGGACACAAAATTGACTGGCGCTGGGTCAGAGGGCACAACGGTGATCCGGGCAATGAGCATGCCGACATGTTGGCCAATCGTGGGGTTGAGTTCGCTTTGAAGCAGCGCTGAGGCGACCTGCAGTCGCTGTAAAGGTTTGCAAAGATGAAGTGCCCCAGTGTCTGATGCGTAACATTACTTATGCTTTCAGGCATTTCAACTGCTACATTTGGAAAATTGAGAAAATCATAACTTTCATAGACTTGGCTCGAGCCAACCTTGAGATTAATCAGACTTATGGCAAAAAAAATAATTTACCCCCTGGT
>CAIMHL010000573.1 GCA_903840825.1 uncultured beta proteobacterium | reverse complement strand
GGGTTTGCCTTTTACGATGCGGGCTCCGTCGCCATCAACCGCAACGCTTATTTGCTCAACGCAGACAAATCTTTGGCTGACAACACACGCGCTTTGGCTGGTGCAGGTGTAGGCTTTAGCACGCAGTACAAGTCGATGCAGTTCAAAGCCACCGTGGCTTGGCAAACACAGGGCGGCACCGCGCTATCCGAGCCAGTATCAGCTACCCGCAGCCCCAGGTTTTGGGTGCAGATCAGTGACTCGTTTTAAGTATTGAACCTTGCTTAAGGCGTTGGCAAATCCATGGTGACGTAATTCAGATTGAGGCTGGTCCCCGACACGGCCCGGCCCTCTAGCTGGGTGCCCGTCAGCGCGGAAGTGCCCAAGGTGATGGAGGTCCCCGCCAAAATGGTGCCTTTGAATGCCACCTGATCGCCCACGGTGGCTGAGCTACCCACCACCCAAAACACCTGGCTGGCCCGGGCGCCATTGAGCAGGATGATTTGGCGGGCGTCGCCCACATCCAGCGTACTGCCGGCTTTGAAGACCCAGACTGCGTCGGGGTTGCCCTGGGCATCTAAGGTGAGGTTGCCCTGCTTGAGCAAGAGTGCTGCAGAGCCTGAGGCCCCCAATGCATCGGGCGCCCCCAAAAACGAGGTGTACAGGCCCGGCGGGAAGACGCCCGGTGTGACGCCATTCACCAATGTCAGGGCGAGATCTGTCGCGCCGACGCGGGTTTGTAGCAGGGTTCGGCGGCTCGCTTCTGCGAGGGCTAGCCCCAGATCACGTTGCACGTTCAGCAAGGCATTGTTGGTTTGAATGCCACCTGTGCGAATGATGCCGGTGCCCACTTTCATTGATTCTGTGAAGCCCTGAACCACGATGGCGTCAGCCTGAAAAACCCCCAGTTGCCCATTGACGCGGGTGGGTTGGCTTTGTGTACTGACGTTTTCAATGGCGGAGCCGCCCAGCGCCACATAGGCAGCCGCAGCGCCCATGTTGATCGGTGCTTGGCCGACAGTGCCCGTACTCCCGGTGGTAAAAACCCAAGCGTAGGTAGCGACCATGGGGAGGCCTGCAGTACTGGTTGCCGTAGGCGCGACGATAGCGGTGTATTGCGTATTGGCCAGCAGGGCTCTGGTAGGCACAAATTTAGCCACGGTGTTACTAGCGTTCAGGCTGACTAAGCCGCCCACACTTTGCCCGCTGACGCTTTCTTTAAGCACAAAGGCAGCCGCTGGGCTGGCCAAGCTAGCCGGGGCCATGGCTTGGCTGAAGGTCGCGCTAACCGGGGTGGGGGTGGCGATGTTGTCGGCGCCCACCACAGAGAGAGGGACGTTGATGGCACCGTTGCTGGGGTTGGACGACAGGATCGATGGCCCCGAGGGGGTGCCTGAGCTGCCGCCGCTGTCTGACGTGCCGCCCGAACCACCGCCATCGACGACACCGCCCGGCACGATGGTGCCCGGCAACACGGAGTTGGAGGCCGGTGGGCTGGTCGGCAAGCCTGGGACACTGACAGGGCTGGTGGCACCGGCATCGGGCAGCAGTCCGGCACTGGTCACACTGCTCAGGCTGGTGTCTGCGCCGCCGCCTGAGCCACAAGCCGTCAAACTCAGGGCCAAGATGAATCCGAAAAGCCAGCGAATGGGCGTGGACGGACGAAGTGGTTTTTTCATGGCGATGGCCTGCGCATTTCGGGGTAAGGTGAAAACCGAAGACATCAAAGGTCTACGAAAGAGCACCCACTGTGCGGCCACTGACCAAAGACAGGCTTGTGAATTCTTAACGCCCGCCTTAGAAAAAGTAAATTTGTGCGCTAAACCAGCAAAGCCGCAAGCGCCACCAACGCCGCGGTTTCTGAGCGCAACACACGCGGCCCCAACGTGACGGGGGCAAATCCGCAGGCCAGAGCAGCGTCTTCTTCAACTGGGCTCAGGCCGCCTTCAGGGCCGGACAAGAAGGTGATGGCACCGGTGGCGTTGCCCACTGCGGTGTCTGTCATGCGCACGGCTTCGCGCAGGCCTCGGCTACCGGGCCGCAACGACAAAAGCAGCGACTGGCCTGTGCCGCTGCCCTGTGCGATTTTGCGGGCTTTGGCCCAGGCACTAAGGCCCATCACTTCGTGAATAACAGGTACGCGGTTGCCGCCGCATTGCTCACAGGCCGATATCGCCACGCTCTGCCAATGCGCCACTTTTTTCTCGGCCCGCTCGCCCACCAGTTTCAGCACGCTGCGCTCGCTCATGAGCGGCTGCAAGCTGGCCACACCCAGCTCGGTGGCTTTCTCGACCAGCCAGTCCATGCGGTCGTTGGCGGGCTGGCCCTCGACCAAATGCACCGCACGCAATGCCTCGCGCTCTACCGCTTGGTGGC